>NZ_CP152052.1:0-300000 GCF_038637725.1 Psychrobacillus sp. FSL H8-0483 | reverse complement strand
TCGAGTGCGTCCATATCTCCACATCGTAAAGGTCTGATTTCTGAAATACATGTATATACGTATTTTGCCTTACACATTGCATCGATAATTTCATTCGTTATTTCAAAATGAGTAATGCCCAATGTCGGGATAAATAATGTATGGTCATCTTCTGCTAATATAATCATATTCTTCGCATCTGGCAGCGAATCATCATAGAGAATATACCGTGTATCTATTCCTCTATCTTGTAAATCCTTACAGAGAATTTGTGTAATACTTCCACTATTAAGCAAAGCAAGATAGTAAATGTTTTCATTAAAAGCTGCATAGACACTTGCTGCATTCGCTATCATTCCGCCGACGTAAGCGTCTAACGTCTCCACAAGGACTTTTTCACGAATCCCAGGCCAATACGGAGACCTATAATATTGGTCTAACGCAATGTCTCCAACAAAAAAAGAATAATCACTCTTCATGTGTACCCCTCCTTACCGATAGGAAAAGCCTATCGTACGTTCTTTATTTGAGTCATAAAATGACGCACGTTTTCAACACTAACATTTCCATCATCCTTAAATGTGTCCTTCAAATAGCTTCCTACAATTGCAGCATCCGCTACTTCAAGTTGCTCTTTAAAGTTATCTGCAGTTAGACCCGCACCAATAACAAGCTGAAAGTCATTCCCCATAATCCTTCTAAATTCCTTGATTTTCGTAATATCTGTTTCTAGACCTGTCCCCTCGCCTGTCACAACGATTGCGTCGCATCTAGTCATCCCAATTGTTAAATCCTCTTCTAACGTTCTTCCTGACAAATAAGGTTGATATTTAAATCTGACGCCACCAAGTACAAAGGCATTCGTTTGTTTGCGTGCATCCATAATCCATTCATCAAACTCACGATCTTCATCTAGGTGCAGATGTCCTGCAACCGAATCCAACTGAATGAATTTCACATCGTATTTAACAGCAAGTTCAAACGCTTTCTTATCATTATCAAGAACATTGACACCATAAATGATGTTTTTTCGTTCTGAATATAGATAGTTCAACACTTCTTCCACCACTTCAGGGGGACCGAAATAATTTTCAATGATTACAGCGTCAACGCCATTGTCAATCAATTGATCGATTTCCAGTTTAGCAATTTCAACCTTTTCTTCATTGCTTTCACCTTTCAAATGAATCATTGCCAATATAGGTTTGTTCACATTAAATAAGCTTAGAAAATCCTCTGTTTGAATACGCAATCCCTTCACCTCATACCATTTTTTTGTGTTTATGTATTCATTATTTCTTGTTTAGTAGTTCCACCAGTTCATGTCGGTAGATGATATTCCCTTCCATGCCGAGTTCTTCAGAAATCTCTCCAATTTGAGGCTTTTTAAGCCTGGCCTCCTTTAAGATTTCTGTAGACCAAAATGTATTCCGTGCCGAATCATCTGCAATAATCCTTTTATTTGCCATGGTTATCACACGTGTAAAATTATCTGCTACAAACTCCATATCATGAGTAATTGTAATGACACATTTACCCTCTTCCTGTAATCTATCTAACAAGTTTGTGAGTGTTTGAATACCATGTAAATCTTGTCCTGCAGTTGGTTCATCAAGGATGATATATGGAGTTTCTAAGGCCAACACCATGGCTATAGTTACAAATTTCCTGATCGAATAGGGCACATCGAATGGATTCATATTTAAATAGCCTTTGATCCCAGTCAATTCAACTGCTCTACTTACACGCCGCTCGATTTCCTGTGCACCTAGTTTTAAATAATGAAGCATGTATTCAATTTCTTTTTGCACATTACTATTAAAAATCTGATCATCTGGATTTTGAAAAACGTAGCCAACATAGGCGGAAGTTTGGGCCGTGGTTTGCGCTTTGGTATTCACGCCATTAATGAGCACATCACCGCTCGTAGGTTTGTTTAACCCATTCATTAACTTCACCGCTGTCGTCTTTCCCGCTCCATTCTGTCCTACAATTGCTACTCTTTCCCCTTTTCTTATGATCAAATTTAGCTCTTCGTTAGCTACATGTCCATCAGGGTAAGCAAACGAAACATTCTTTAACTCAATCGCTTCCATTTACACACCTACCCTTTGTTTGATCTGTTCTATTACCTGGGATTTCGTTATCGCGATTGTATCGAAAGCTTCATCCGCCTTTTGCATGTCGTAACTAAGCATAGCTGCTTGAGGAAGCATAACACCCATCTGAAGAAGCTCTATATTGGAAAGCACATCTAGCGTTGAACCGCTTAAGGCAATCCGACCATCTTTTAACACGATAACCTCATCCGAGTATTCCGCTATCAAATCCACTTTATGTTCAACTAGAAAAATAGTTTTCCCTTGTTCCTTTAACAAATTGATAATCGCAAAAATCTCAGCAGTACTCTCCGGATCGAGCTGTGAAGTCGGTTCATCGATCACAAGGATATCGTTATTCATGGCAATAATGGATGCAAATGCAACGCGTTGTTTTTGACCACCTGAAAGATTATTCGGGTTTTTCTTGATAAGTTGTTCCAGTTTTAAAAGCTTCACAACTTCGATGACTCTATCGATCAACTCTTCTTTTTCCACACCTAGATTTTCAAGGCCTAGCGCAATTTCTTCAAAGACAGTGTCTTTAATGCCACTGATCTGCGTAAACGGATTTTGAAATATATATCCTATTTTGGTGGATAATAAATTACTATCCCAATTGCGAACATCTTTCCCTTCAATCAAAACATCACCCGTAAGATCACCTTCAAAAAAATGAGGAATCATCCCTCTAAGTAAATTACAAAATGTTGTTTTTCCACTTCCGTTGGCTCCAATAATACCGTAGCATTTCCCTGTTTCAAACGCATAATTCAGCTCTTGGAGAGCGAATTCTTCTGTATAGGGATACTTATAGGATACATTTTTAAGTGAAATACAGTTCATCCAACAACCCTCCATACGATAAATCCTATAAAAGCAAGATTGACGATAAGCAAAATTATTTTCTCAGACAGAGGAACCGGCCGTAATTCGCGTAAATGCGTATTTTTTGCGGGTGCATAAAATGCTCTTGCATCCATTGCAATCGCCTTTTCTTCTGAATTGGAGATAGCCCCTAAAAACAATGGTCCTAGTATCGGGAAAAAAGCTTTGATGCGATTAATGGCTTTTCCCTCCGTCTCGATTCCCCTCGCTTTCTGTGATTCCATAATTAGCTTCGACATGCTTCCAAGGTCAATAATGGACTGGAGCGAAGAAAGAATAACGTAGGTAGCCGTAGGAGAGACACCCTTTTTTTCTAGGGCAAGCATTAAGTCTTTCGCTTGCGTCGCAACACTATAAAATACAAGCGCTCCGCAAATTGCCACAACTAATGTAGCAAACTGTATTCCGTGGTCCACGCCTTCTTGCGTAATTGTTAGAAAGCCGAATTTCATCAGTACATCTTCTCCGGGTATGAACATCGCCCTCATTATGAAGAGTAACGAACCAATTAGAAGTCCAAGCCGAATATAGACTTTTGAGAACTGTTTGATACGACTGGACGCTGTTGCGAGAATAAAATAAAAAAGGATAACCGCTACACTAACTATCCAACTCTTAGCGACAATCGGGATAATCGCTAAAATGAGGATAATATTTAACTTACTTAGTGGATTAAGATCTAAAAACCAATTATTTTGTACTTGTGCTTTTCTAAACGAATCGATAAATGCATAATCCATGTACATGTCTCCTCTTCAAAAGTGGTGGTAGTTCTATCATTCAAATTATGTAAAAAAAATTTCCCCACATGCAGAAATACGCTACATGGGGGGATAAGCGAATACACTATAAAGTTCTACTCACTGTTATGCTACTTTTACAGTCGCACCTTGCAACTTATCCTTGTCAATTAGAACGTGTCCAAGTGGAAGCTTAGCCAATGTTCGTACTGGAATACTTTTAAGAATGAAAAATACAATAATTAACGTCGGAACTTTATCAAGTAAATCAGCAAATAACTCAGAAATAAATGCACCTGCCTGTACCGATAACCCCATTGTCATTAGCACGCCAGTAATCATACCTGTCGTCCCTGCACCTAAACCATCAAATAACAAAATAGTAATCATTGATCCAACGCCTCCGCCAATAATAGCGAAACCCAAACCAGCAAAAACTGTTTTCCATAGTTTTTTAAATACACCTTTTTTCGATAAATAACCAGCAAGTAAACCGAAACCGATATTCAACCAAATGTAAGCAAGTGATGTTGGATTTGTAACGGAAATACTAACGTTTGTGATTGCTCCAACAATTGCTCCTGGTATTCCCCCGCAAAGTGCACCTACTGTAATTGTTCCAATCGAATCCAGATAGAGCGGTAATTTTAATAAGAGTGCAATTTGACCCCCTATAAAGTTGACCGCAATCCCAATTGGAATTAAAAAGATTGTTAACTTATTCATTTTTTTCACACGACATCCCCCTTTTAATTTTTTATAGAAATTAAATAAAATTATTTAATCTTTACAATCTGAATACATCACTTTCCGAAATGTATACGCTTCCATCAAATTAAAAAATTTATTTGGACGAGTTAATACTCGTCATTATATTGAATTCAATAGTGGGTGCATAAACGATTTTCACTTTTTCTATCTTTCTATTGTTTTGATCGTATACATTACCTTCCGCTTTCAGTAATGCAACTTCTTCTCCATTTAACTCTAGTATGTTTCTCATTTGGTCATCAATTAAAATCGGTGACAAAGAGACTTCCGACCGAGTCGGCTTAACTCGATACTGTTCACGCAGTATTTTGTAAAGCGATTCATTTTCAAAATTATTTTTGTCTAGGTCTGGAAATAAGTTCACTGGAAGCAATGAAGTATCAATCATCAAGTAGGTAACGGAATCTTCCTTTTGTACGCCACGGGCTCGCGTCAACTGATAGTATTCTGTTCCATCAATTGTCACCCTGTTTTGTTCTAATACTTTCGAAACGGCTAGCTCATTACGGTTTTTCAAATAATCAGTAAAGCCACCAAAATTGGTAATACTGTACTGAAGTGGACTTAGTCGAACGAAAGTACCTTTCCCACGAACTTGATGGACTAGCCCCTCATTCACTAACAAAGACAAGGCTTTTCTAATGGTACCGCGAGTCGTATCAAACAACTTCATCATCTCTGTTTCAGATGGAATCGCTTCCCCTTGTATATACTCACCATTTACTATCTTCAACCTCAATTGACGATACAGTTGAATATACAAAGGAGTAAAATCATTCTTATCTAGCAATTCAAATCCTCCTTCATTCACATTAAAGTAGTTGACCACTTATGTGTACAAGTTAATAATAAAACAATAACTTATTAGTGTCAATAGTCTGTTTATTCTTTATTTTTTAACAAATTAAGGGTAACACCTGTAACTTGTGTATGATGACAATCCGAAGGACGTCAACTGCATACAAAAAAGAAGTCACTAACATTGACTTCAGACAGTAATTTAGACCGATAATCTCTTTTTTAATAGATTATCAACATTTTTAAAATTTTCTTCTAAATCTATGTATAAAATCGAAATAGATTGCCTATATTGTTAATAGAATACGAGATTCAAGGAGGAATAGAAATGAAGAGTCCAATAGATTTACCAGAACTATTACCAGAAACATTAGAAGAGTTATTGAAACTATTATTACAAACGATTGTCGCATAGGGGGAGATTTTAGATTAATAATGAACCATGGAAACATAGAAAAGTAGATATTTCTACTTGTGTCAGGTAGAGATATCTACTTATTTATTATGCTCCAACATCTCCCCCACTTTCTCCTAAAACCATTTTCCTCATACAATCAGTACAACTAAATAGCTCTGCAATCATTTTTGTCCAACACTATGTATTACAAACCCTTTTTCTATTATTAGGTTGTACTCCAAGTGAACAATCCCATTCAAATGTCTAAACCTAAAATATTTTGCAAAAAAAAACACGCATATTGAGCGTGTTTAAGAATTTTTATCTTTATCTGTAAAATCAAATGGGCTTGGTTATTATATGATTCATAAATACTTCTTCAGATCATCAACAAATCATTATCAAAGCATTTCTGATGTTGTCTTACCCTGCATATGCTGAATTAAATAATCTGGTCCGCCAGCTTTTGAATCCGTTCCTGACATATTAAATCCACCAAATGGTTGGTATCCCACAATAGCACCCGTACATCCTCTATTGAAATATAGATTCCCAACATGGAAATCCTCACGTGCCTTTTCGATATTTTCTCGGTTATTAGAAATTACAGCTCCTGTTAAACCATATTCTGTGTTATTCGCAATTTCAATGGCATGATCAAAATCACGTGCTTTACAGAATGCTACAACTGGACCAAATATTTCTTCTTTCATTATACGTGCATCTTCTGCTACATCAGCAATGATTGTTGGTTGGATGAACCATCCTTTGGTGTCATCTCCCTCACCACCAGCAAGGAGTTTACCTTCTTGCTTACCAATCTCTATATAGCTCATGACTTTATCGAATGCGTTTTGGTCATTTACTGGCCCCATATAATTCGATGGATCTGCTCCATCTCCTACGGTTAATTCTTTTGTAAGTTCAATAGCACGGTTTAATACTGAATCGTATACATCTTCTACAATAACTGCACGTGAACAAGCAGAGCATTTTTGACCTGAGAAACCAAAAGCCGATAATACGATAGACTTTGCAGCCAATTCCAAATCCGCTTCTTTGTCAACAACGATGGTATCTTTACCACCCATCTCAGCAATAACACGTTTTAACCAAATTTGACCCTCACTTAGTATTGAGGCCCGTTCGAAAATGCGAAGACCTATATCTCGTGATCCAGTGAAACTAATAAAGCGAGTTTGGGGGTGGTCAACTAAATAATCTCCTACCTCAGCCCCGTTCCCAGGTACGAAATTGACAACCCCTTTAGGAAGTCCAGCTTCTTCAAGTACTTCTATAAATTTAGCTGCCACAACTGGAGTGGTACTTGCTGGCTTTAATAATACGGTATTGCCAGAAACGATAGCTGCTGTTGTCATGCCTGCCATAATAGCAAATGCAAAGTTCCAAGGCGAAATGATCACTCCAACACCAAGCGAAATATAATTAAAACTATTATGCTCGATTGGACGACTTTCTACTGGCACTCCATCTTTTAATTTCAACATCTGCCGCCCATAATATTCCATAAAATCAATAGCTTCAGCAGTATCTGCGTCTGCTTCATTCCATGGCTTCCCAGCTTCTTTTACTAAGATAGCTGAGAATTCGTGTTTACGGCGTCTTACAATTGCTGCTGAACGGAATAAAACATCAGCCCTTACTTCAGCCTTTGTTTTCTTCCATGTATTGAACGCTTTATCAGCAATTTTCATTGCCTTTTCAGCAAGCTCCTGGTTGGCTTTGGATACACGACCAACCACTTCTTCTTTATTTGACGGATTGACAGAAACAATTTTGTCTTCTGTTGAGATACGCTCCCCGCCTATGATTAAATCATAGTCTTTTCCAAGATATGATTGTACTAATTTAAGTGCCTCTTTAAATGCCTCTTTATTTTCTTCCTTAGTAAAATCTGTAAAAGGTTCGTGTTTATATGCGATTACCATGTGAATAACCTCCGAAATATATTTTTTTAGCATCTTTAATGAATTTTCTATAACCATTCTAGCTTTTTAGCTTTATTGACAGTTCATGCTAATGACAATTTCATTGAATCGGTTCTCAGTTTCCTTGGAATTTTCTAATCTAGTAAACAAGTCTATTTTTTTGATTATTAACCCCAAATCTATCATGAAAATTATTAAAAATTTAGTATCGCTTTATATTTTGTGGAATTCCCTCAAATAATTGAAGTGACATATAAACTAAAATCCACAAAAGAAACAAAATTCAGTTAAGAAACCAGTCAATTCTTATCATGACTGGTTTCTCGTTTTTATTACACACAACTATAGTGTATTTACTGAATATTACGTCTAATAGGTACCCAACACTATTAAAGGTTACCTTACAGGTACGATTAATTCATCCAGTTTACTCTTCAGTTCTTCTACTACTTGGAGTGAAGGATCTAATAATGGAACTGAAACAGAACTGACTGGCAAGCCAATCATATTTAACGCTGCTTTTAGAGGACCCGGATTTCCTTCTCTGTAGAGTGCTTTCATGAGTGGGAAAAACTTTTTATGGAGCTCTACTGCTTCATCGTATTCTTTTTGTTGAACCAAATCATAGATTTTCACCCAAACGTCTGGGATAAGGTTGGAACTGGCCGTAATAGCACCAGGTGCTCCTGTTATAAATGATGAAACCGCTCTATAATCCTCTCCGCAAAGAACTGAGATTTTATCTCCAACAGATTGGATTAATTCAATTACATCTCCCATGTTATCGGAACAAACTTTCATTCCCACTACGTTCGGAATTTTCCCAACAATTTTTTCCACCACATCATTCGTCATATTAATGCCTGTTTTATACGGAATGTTATAGAGGATAATCGGCATGTCCAAAGCTTTATCAAGGACTTCATAGTATTGAATGAAACCTTCTTTTGTCGGGCTTACATAAAACGGTGTAACGGCCATTACAGAATCGGCACCAGCTTGTTTTGCATATTTTCCTAATTCTATATTGTCTCCCAACCCAGGAGAAAGCAAACCGACTACTACCGGTACCTTGCCATTAACTTCGCTTATTGCAACATCAATCGCTATTTTTCGTTGTTCCATATTAAGTGCAGTATATTCACCTGTTCCGCCTAATACAAGTAAAGAATGAATATTATTATTTAATTGATCTTGAATTAAATTTGCAAAACTTTGTTTATCAACTAATCCATTTTCATCCATCGGGGTAACTAAAGCAGTCATAATTCCTTTATATTTCATTTTATTTAACTCCTTCTAATTGAATTTTTGAATTTTTATTTAAATATTTGGCATTTCCTAACACTTGCAGATTCACTAAGTTTCGAGATATTTGACCTTGAAGAACAATACCAACTTCTTTTGTTATTGATTCAGAGCATCTATCCTTTGCTTCCAATGTATCGCCGCCAAAATGAGGGGTGAAGATTACATTTTCTAATTTGAACAAGGGATTATCACTATTTGGAGGTTCTTGTTCCAAAACATCTAATGCGGCACCGCTTATTTTTTTATGAACTAAAGCATCTAGCAGTGCTTCTTCATTTATCAAAGAGCCCCTACCTAAGTTGATAATGAACGATGTATTTTTCATTAATTCAAATTGTTCTGCAGAAAACATGTGATAAGTACTCTTTGTAAGTGGTGCATGTAATGAGATGAAGTCGCATTGTGGAAGATATAAGTTCACATCATCTACCTTTAATACACCATGTATTTTCATTTCTGATTCTGATAAAAATGGATCAAATCCTAACACATTCATATTAAACGCTTTCGCTTTTTTAGCTAAATCCTGCCCAACTTTACCCATTCCAACAATCAAAAGAGTTTTAGCGTTTATTTCCATTGGAAAATAAACTTCTCTGTGATTCCATTCGTTATTTCTAACTTTTGAATCACTTACTCTTAAATCTCTACTCAGTGCGAGAATCGACATAATAGAGTGTTCGGCTACTGACGTATAATTGCTGAATGGAGCATTCAATACCATTACTCCATACTCTGTTGCGCTTGGCACGTCAATAGTATCTAATCCAACTCCGTGCATACCGATCACCTCTAAAGTGGGGCATTGTTCTAAAATATTTTTAGTGATTTTTTCTGTTCTAATAATAACTGCATGAGCTTTATGCTCATTTATATATTCTATAATCGTTTCTTCTAATCCATTAGGTGCTACTACTACATTGAAATTGCTAGTTAAATAATCTACTCCAATCGGACGGATAGTAGGTTCAATTAATAGGACAGTTTTGGTCATCTGACTTCTCCTTCTTAAAAAAACATATAAATATAATACTTAGTATACTAAGATACTCGAAAAATTTTTGACTACTTCCTTCAAAAGTGTGAGCCTTCGTTTTTCGTAATGATTAGATATCCTATGAAAAACGAAGGGCTAATCTAAATACATTTATAAAACTTTTGATAAAAATGCTTTTGTTCTCTCATGAGTTGGGTTTGAAAATAAATCCTGTGGGTTACCTTCCTCAATAATACATCCACCATCAATATAAATTACTCGGTCTGCCACTTCACGAGCAAAGCCCATTTCATGAGTTACGATGACCATCGTCATCCCCTCTTTTGCCAGTTGCTTCATAACTCTTAGAACTTCACCTACCATTTCAGGATCAAGTGCAGAAGTCGGTTCGTCAAATAACATGACATGAGGTTCCATAGCCAATGCTCTTGCAATGGCTACTCGCTGTTGTTGACCACCGGACAGATTAGTAGGATAAACGTCGGCTTTTTCAGATAGCCCAACTTTTTTTAATAGTTCCATCGCTTGCGTTTTGGCATCTTTTTTAGATTTCTTTTTTAATTTCATTGGGGCTAATGTGATATTTTCAATGACACTTTTTTGTGGAAAAAGATTAAATTGTTGAAAAACCATCCCCATTTTTTGACGGAGCTTATTAATATCCGTGTCTTTATCTACTATGTTTTCGTCTTCAACGATAATTTGTCCACCTGTGGGTTCTTCCAAGAGATTTAGACATCTTAAGAACGTGCTTTTTCCAGAACCAGAAGAGCCGATAATGCAAACCACTTCTTGTGGTGCAATATACGTACTAATATTTTTTAAGACTTCTAAGTTTCCAAATGACTTGGAAAGATTCTCAACTTTAATCATGTAATCACAAACCTCCGTTCCATCCTAGTTGAAATAAGAGAAACGGTATAAATGGTGATAAAGTAAAATGCACCCACTACCGTCAATATTTCAAAGGACCTGAAGTTCATTGCGTAAATTGATTGTCCAACCATTGTCAATTCCGCTATTCCTATTACGGAAAGCATAGACGTATCCTTAATGGCATGAGTCAATTGATTAACGAATGAAGGAATCATTCGACGTATTGCCTGAGGTAAAATAATTAATGCCATTGTTTGAGAATATGAAAAGCCAAGTGATCTGCCAGCTTCCATTTGCCCTTTACTAATCGATTCGATACCGCCACGAAAAATTTCTGTATTATATGCCCCAATGTTTAAACTTATTGCAATTAGTCCCGCAGTTAAAGCGGAAAGTCTTATATCCAGAACAGACGGTGCACCAAAATAGATGAATAATATTTGAATCAGTATTGGAGTCCCACGAATGAGGTTTACATACATTGCAGCAGGATACCGCAAAATGGCATACTTTGACATTCGCATAAAACAAGCGACCAAACCGATACCAAGCGATATGATTATTGATACGACAGAGATTAAAACTGTCATGTACAACCCTTGCAAGAGGTATGGCAATGCTTCTTCAATTACTTTTAGTGTTGTTCCCATAAAAACACCTCTTTTCTATAATTTAACAGTTGTAAATAGCAACGTTTATTCCAAGTCCTTATACAAGTTGTTATTCACCGAACCACTCAGCATGAATTTTATTGAATTCTCCATTTTCTTTAATGGTCTTTAATCCTGAATTTATTTTTTCTACTAATTCTGTATTTCCTTTTTTAACAGCAAAAGCATGTTCATCAACAGTCAGATGTTCTCCTACGATTCTGAATTTAACATTGTCTCCATCCACTTTTAAACGGTAGTCAACAGTTGGTGAGTTGAGCACGAGAGCATCTGAGTTCCCATTTTCTACATCCATGTAAAGGGCATCAGTTTCTTTTAGAGGCTTTGCTTCCCCACCATATTTTGCTGCCAATTCTTTTGCCTTTTCTAAAGTTGTAGAGCCCTGTGTAGCGACAATTGTTTTACCTTTCAGATCTTCTAATGATTGGATTGGACTATCTTTAGCAACAACTAATACGAGTCCGGATTTTAAGAATACGTCTGCAAAGTCTACTACTTCTTTACGTTCTTCACGTATTAGTAATGACGATGCAACATCCACTTGATTTGATTGCAATCCTGGAATAAATCCATCAAATTTCATCTCTTTATATTCAATATCAAGATTTTCTTCTTTTGCAATCGCTTCCAAAATATCATGTTCAAAACCGACCAGCTTACCCTCTTTTTTGAACATAAGTGGTGGATAATTATTTAATGCTGCAATACTAACTTTTGATGTTTCGTCTTTCTTTCCATCAGCGCTGGATTTAGAACTTTCGCCACTACATCCCATCATGATAATAGACAATAGTCCAATTAATGCAGATAACATCAACAGTTTTTTAAACTTAAACATAAAAAATCCCCCTTTTTTGTATTGTTGACAGACTTGTTGAAATCACATTCTCAGAAAATATAATATTGTTTATTTTCTGACAGATGTGAATAATTAAATAATAAATGATAGGATTAATAGTTGTCAACAAGATATAATACTAAGTATCATTTTTTAAAATTAAGATAGTATTTTTTCCATTTAGCTTTTTTCTTTAAAAACTGTCTATATCGTGTTACTTTGGAGATATTCGTATTAATAGAAAAACACCTTTATCATAGGTGTTTTTTGTCTCATTTTTAATTTAATACATTTTTTATTTTAAGTTTGAGAATGATTTTGATAATGGGAGTAATATTTCCAGTTATTTGTGTTTATATAAAAAATATTCAAATCGATTGGCGTTCTATTTTCTGTATAGGAAATCCTGGTTCCTTTTAAGACTGCTGACGAATTAGGAATTTGCAATGCACCGGAAATATAAGGATCCGCTATTACAGCTTCTATTTCGTCCTCAACTTCTATTAACTCGATACCGGCTTTTTCTTTCAGCAACTTTTGGACAGAAGAAAATGCACTATCTTCTTGATAAACCTCTATGGGCAATATGGAACGAATATAATGTTCCAGGTAAATCATAGGCTGATTATTCAAATATCTAATTCTCTTCAAATAAATCAATTCTTCATTTTCTCCTACATGTAGAAGGCTACAAAAATGGGGATCTACTACTTTTTTTAGTTCGATTGTTCTTACGGATATTTTCTCCCAATCGGTACTGTATTGATTTCGAAACCCTGACATGTTCGTCCATGTTTCTTTTGGCTGCTGATTTGCTACAAATGATCCCTTACCTTGCACCCTGTAAATAAGTCGATCATTTTCAAGCTGTTTTAATGCCTGCCTTACAGGTGTTCGACTAACATTAAACATCTTCTCTAACTCAACTTCTGAAGGCAAAATATCACCTTGTTGAAAAATACCATCGAGTATTTTCTGTTGAATCGTGTCATATATGATTTGATAAGCTGGCTTTGTTTGTAATATGATTCTTCCACCTCACTTACTTTTTAAAAATTATAATAACTCAAAGTATTAGCATTTACAACAATATATGATACTAACCATTAATGCAATCAGAAGCAGCATAAATATTAATCCTTAGTATTATAGGTAGTTGACAAGCTAATTTTAATTAAGTTAATATACTTTTACAGTCTAAGACCATCCAGAATAAAAATTCCTATCAAATTTTTAATGTTTTACAGATTTTGGGGACAGTTTTGTGTATAAGTAGATAGATTTTTAAAAAATACTTTAAATACATCACTTTTATGATTCAGATTATGGTTTTTTGAAGAACATCCAGAATAAATTCCTATCAAATTATTAATGCTAAACGGATTTTGGGGACAGTTTTGTGTATAAGTATATAGAATCTTAGAAAATACATTAAAAGCTTAACTTTTTAACTCCGATTGCGATTTTTTGAAGACCATCCAGATTAAATTCCTATTTATTTTTTAATACTAAAAGGATTTTGGGGACAGTTTGTGTATAAGTCTATAGAATCTTTGAACATCACCTTTATAACTCAGATTACGATTTTTTGAAGAACATCCAGAATAAATTCCTATCAAATTATTAATGCTAAACGGATTTTTGGGGACAGTTATGTGTATAAGTATATAGAATCTTAGAAAATACTTTAAAAGCTTAAGTTTCTAACTCCGATTGCGATTTTTTGAAGACCATCAAGATTATATTCCTATCAAATTTTTAATACTAAACGGATTTTGGGGACAGTTTTGTGTATAAGTATATAGAATTTTAGAAAATACTTTAAAAGCTTAACTTTTTAACTCAGATTGCGATTTTTTGAAGACCAACCAGATTAAATTCCTATCAAATTTTTAATGCTAAAAGGATTTTGGGGACAGTTTGTGTATAAGTCTATATCTAAATTCTGAAAAAAAAGATTCCCTCCTCTTTAAAGTAGAGTTGGGAATCTTTTTTAGGTTAATTACCAGCCATAGCTGCAGTTAGCGTATCTTCATAGTCCTCATCATCAAAGACAAGGTTATAAATTTTCCAAGTTCCGCCTTCTGTTTTCTTTAAATATGCAGTACTTGATAAATCCACTGTCACTTCAAAATTCATGTCCATTTCTGGTTCACTCACGGAAACATGAACCTTTAGATTGTCTACTTTAACTTCTGCAAAACGCTTATTTAAGGAAACAATACTGCTTGAATGCTTACCTACTTGTTCCATCTTAACGG
The DNA here is from genome assembly GCF_038637725.1 of Psychrobacillus sp. FSL H8-0483. Lineage (NCBI taxonomy): Bacteria > Bacillati > Bacillota > Bacilli > Caryophanales > Bacillaceae > Psychrobacillus > Psychrobacillus sp. FSL H8-0483. The sequence goes on along the minus strand of NZ_CP152052.1, from coordinate 285,425 downwards.
AACCCAATGAATATTCAGGGTCATCTAGTAGAATCTGGTTATCAAGTGAATAAGCTAGATAATAACCCATTGTTGTTTCGCGATAAAGAGCTTCCAACGCTTCATGATTTTGTTGTTCAGAGTAAAGTGACAACTCTCCTGTGATGTTACGATTTACAGTTTGAATCACTGAAAGTTCGTCTTCAGCTGTTCCAGATTCTAGATGTAATGCACGGTCAATCATCAATACGGCATGGGAACGTTTAGCGAAATTATTCGGTTTGAACTCGTCTCCATAACCATTTACAATTCCGACACCTGCTGTTTTTACAACTGCTTCATAAGCGCTGCTTTTTTTAGTTACATCTTTGAAAGTTTTTCCTGTTGTTGAAAAATCCACCGTCTCATTAAATGCACGATAAATCATAGTAGCCATTTGAGCACGTGTAATCTTATCATTTGGTTTAAAGGTTCCATCTTCTTTTCCAGTAATAATCCCTCTGCTACTAGCAATTTGGACATAGTTATAATACCAAGCTGAAGAATTTACATCAGGGAACGTTTTTTTAATCTCACCACTTGTTAAATTCATAGCATTAACCAAAATTTTTGTGAATTGTGCACGGGTAATACTATTTTCTGGTTTTATAAGAATGGATGTATATTCATATACTTCTCCATCTTCTTCATAAACCTCTGTTTCTTCATATCCATCTATGATATCTGAATACAAGAAGCGTTCTAATTGTTCATAAGCCCCATGCCCATAATCTACATCATCCATGTAATATTGATCAATGGTTTTTTCTGCTGCAAAAGTAGGTGTTATAGGAAAAAGAACAAAAGTAACAAGTAAAACTAATAAAATACGAACTGTCTTCAATGGTTTGACCCCTCTCATTATCAATCTCTAATACTATGAATATATTACTCAATATATACTTAAAAGAATACAGGAATAATATGTCAATAACAAGGAAATAATGTAAGTTAATAGATAAAAAAGCGCACCTTTTTTGGTACACATTACAAATAACCGTCTAGTCCGATTTCTTTAATCGAATAGACGGCTTATTTTATTACTTACCACATGCTACCTGGATTGTTTTTGACCAGGGCATGTATTGATCTAAAATTTCAGGGTTTTATATATAGAGAAAAGAGTAAGCAGTAGAAGATGCAATTTCGGCTGCTATGTGCTTTTTTTTAGGTCACTTACTATACAATTCTTTCAAATCTTCTACAAATTTTCTTACCTCTTCTTCTTTAGTTGCCCATGATGTTACTAATCGAATCGCAGAGTGTGTAGAATCAACCTTTTCCCATACAATAAACGAGTAATTTTTTTGAAGCTCCACAATAATTTCGTTGGGTAATATCGGAAAGATTTGATTTGATGGAGAATGGGTCAAAAATGAAAATTTGGCATTGCTACATGCTTCCCCAAGAATGTTTGCCATCTTATTCGCACGCTGAGCCAATTCAAAAAACAAATCATCTTTGAACAGCTCATAGAATTGAATGCCTAACAGTCTCCCTTTTGCAAGAAGAGCCCCTTTTTGCTTCAAATGAAAACGAAAATCTTCTTTTAAAGAATCACGGCAAATGACTAATGCTTCTCCCAGTAAGGCACCGTTCTTGGTCCCACCAATATAGAAAGCATCCACAAGTGCAGGAATGTCACTTAGCTTCAAGTCATTTTCAACAGAGCACAGCGCTGACCCAAGTCTTGCCCCATCCATATATAGTATAAGATTATTTTCTTCACAAAAATCTTTTAAATTCGTCAGTTCACTCTTATTATAGATAGAGCCAATTTCTGTTGAATTTGATAGGTAAACCAATTTTGGTTTTACCATATGTTCATCTGTATGTAAGTCCAGAACTTCTTTTATTAGAGAAGGATTCAGTTTTCCATCTTTCGTTTCTACTGATATGACTTTATGTCCAGTAGCTTCAATCGCACCTGTTTCATGTGTAAGAATATGACCTGTACTTGCAGCGATTGCCGCTTCATGTGGTCGAAGAAAAGCAGAAATTGCCGTTAAATTTGTTTGGGTCCCACCCGATAGTAGGTGTATATCAACGTCCTGTCTCCCTAATTTCTCCTTCAAAAGCTCAATTGCTTTAAGAGTAAAACTATCCCCACCATAGCCTTCTTCTTGTACAAAGTTGGACTCAATTAAGGCTTGTAAAATTCTTGGATGTGCTCCTTCAGCGTAATCATTCTTGAAACTATACAAACAAATTCCTCCATTCAATAAATATCGTTATTGCTTATTAGATATCGTATCATAACAAGATGGATTAACTATATTGAATCTAGAGCCACCTCGGCATTATTAGATGAAGTCAAATGAACATTGAAAAGTACCAGGTTCTAATACAATTCGGAATTGTTTTAGAACCTGGTACTCTACACTAATCGATTGTATTGTGTTCATACATTCTAGAAGGTGAAACATAAATAAATGTTGATCTTTTCTCAAGTAATCGTAAGTTTCCAAAACACACTTCTTGTGTGTAACACGGGGAAGTACATTTCTATATAGCACTCAATTATATATTATTATAATATCACTAACTCTTCTAAATCATCATATCTGTCATGCTTTATCGCTTCTAATGCACCTATTGTATAATCAAAAGTCTCTAAACTAAAACCCTTGGTTCCTAAATTGAATCCGCGCCTGATAATCTCTTCATTTATAGATCTTGCTTCTTTAAATTAATTTATCACAATATCTAACCTATCTTTAGGTTCAGAAAGAGTTATGTTGGTCCATTTTCGATTTATTTCATGAAAATAGTTTCGAAATTTTGATGCTAATTTTAGAGTAAATACATTATGATAGAATTATCAAATATTTTTTAGGGTGAATAAAATGAAAAAATCAGTCCACGTAGTTGGAGCAATAATTGAAAATGAAAACAAAGAAATTTTCTGTGCACTAAGAGGTCCTGAAATGTCTTTGGCAAACTATTGGGAGTTTCCTGGTGGAAAAATTGAAGTTGGCGAAACACCAGAGGAAGCATTGCAACGTGAAATAAATGAGGAATTTAATTGCTCGATTACAGTTGGTGAAAAAGTGGAAGATACAACTTATGAATATGAGAAAGTCATCGTTAGATTAGAAACTTATATGGCAACATTATTAAAAGGCAAGCCCATTGCACTTGAGCATTCAGATACGAAGTGGGTAACTCGTGATAATTTACATAAACTTAATTTCGCACCAGCAGATATTCCAGCAGTTGAAAAAATCGTCAAAGAAGAATATTAGTTTGAAAAATTTGGAAGAAATGACGTGATTTAAATGGAACAACTGGTTCACAAAATGAAGAATTCTTTATATAAGAGTTTTATAGATCAGACTAATCCCGTATCAGGACATTTTAAACCAAAGCTACTATTAAATAAATCACATGAGAATGTTTTATCAACACTTCTTCAAGAAATGAAAACATGTGAAACCTTTACTTTTTCAGTTGCTTTTATTACAGAAGGTGGTTTAGCTACGTTAAAAACGATGCTCTATGACCTTCAGTTAAAAGGAATTAAAGGTCGAATTTTAACATCTACTTTTTTAAACTTTAATCAACCAAAAATGTTTAAAGAACTATTAAAACTTGAAAATGTGGAAGTCCGCTTAACTGGTGTCAAAGGATTTCACTCAAAAGGCTACATATTTGAGCATAAAGACTATTATTCATTAATCGTTGGTAGCTCTAATTTAACGGATAGTGCCTTAAAAGCTAATTACGAGTGGAATGTCTTTCTAACTTCACTAGAAGATGGTGAAATTATCCATCACTTTAAAAACCAATTTGAAGAGGCTTGGAACGAAGCTTCTCCTTTAACCACAGATTGGATTAACAATTACAATCTAAGTTACGAGCAACAACCGTTCATTAAACAAGCAGCTTCAAATGTATTTCAAGTCAACGCAGAATATTTATCAAACCCGTTAGCAGATAGCCTTGCAATTCAACCAAATAAAATGCAAACAGCTGCCCTTGAACAATTAAAAACTCTAAGAGCGACTGAGGCAAAAAAAGGTTTGATTATCTCAGCCACTGGGACTGGAAAAACCTATTTATCTGCATTTGATGTGCGTAACTTTGCCCCTAAAAAAATGCTCTTTGTCGTTCATCGTGAACAAATTTTAAAGAAAGCACTTCAAGATTACCGAAAAGTATTGGGTGGTCACGAAGATGATTTCGGCATACTCTCTGGTAACTCAAAAGACGTTCATTCTAAATATTTGTTTGCAACGGTTCAAACCCTATCTTCTAACCGACATTTGCAACAATTCGCGAAAGACGAATTTGACTATATTTTAATAGATGAAGTCCATCGTGCAGGCGCAGATTCCTATCTAAACATTATCAATTATTTTGAACCTGAATTTTTGCTTGGTATGACTGCTACGCCAGAACGTACTGATAGTTTTAATATTTTTGAACTCTTTGATTACAATATTGCTTACGAAATTCGCCTGCAAGCTGCTCTTGAAGAAGAGATGCTTTGCCCATTTCACTATTTTGGTGTGACCGATTACGAAAAAGACGGAGAAATCATTGATGATGCCTCTACCTTGCAACATCTCGTATCAAATGAACGTATTCATCATATTCTGGAAAAAACAAATTACTATGGTTATTCTGGAAAACACATTCGAGGATTAATGTTCTGTAGTTCAAAACAAGAAGCATATGAACTTTCTGCAGCCTTAAACGCACGTGGACTAAAAACTATTGCTCTTACAGGGGATAATTCTCAGCCAGAACGAGAAGATGCCATTAGTAAATTAGAACATTACGAACTCGAGTATATTTTAACAGTGGATATTTTTAATGAGGGAATCGATATTCCATTTTTAAATCAAATTGTGATGCTGCGCCAAACACAATCAAGCATTATATTCATCCAACAACTTGGGCGTGGCCTACGAAAACACGATACAAAAGATTACGTAACGATTATCGACTTTATCGGAAACTATAAAAATAACTATTTAATCCCAATCGCTCTCTCTGGCGACCAGTCTATGAATAAAGATAACGTACGCCGGAAAACTGTAAACACAGATTACATCCAAGGGGTTTCAACAATTAACTTTGAGGAAATTGCAAAGAAACGTATTTTTGATGCCATTAACAATACTAATCTCTCAACATTAAAAACATTGAAAGATGCCTACACCGAAGTGAAAAATCGCCTTGGCAGAATACCAACGATGCATGATTTCATCGAACAAAGTTCACTCGATCCCGAAGTCATTACCGGCTACTCAGAAAATTACTATGCATTTCTTTTGAAAATGAAAGAAGAAGTTGCTACACTCTCAGACTATGAATTGTCCGTTTTAACAATGTTATCAAAAGAAATTCTAAACGGTAAAAGAATCCATGAAGTTCTATTGGTAGAGGCTCTACTTCGAAATGATCTAATTGGAAAAGATGAGTATATTGTAAAATTAATAGAGTTTGGCACATATGTGGATAAGGAAACAATTGAATCAGTTGAAAATATATTTGCATTAAAATTCCATGTTACAAATGATCAGAACAAATTCGGCTCTAAGCCAATCATAGAATTGCATAACGGAAGCTATCGATTTAATGAAGAAATTCAAACAAGTTTACGCGATCCATTCTACAAAGCCTTTTTTGAAGATATTGTCGCTTGTGCACGTATTAAAAACAAACAATATGATCCAAAACGTCAACTTACTCTTTATAAAAAATATTCACGAAGAGATGCTTGCCGTCTATTGAATTGGGCAAAGGACGATTCCTCCACAATATATGGCTATCGAGTAAAGCATGGCACTTGTCCAATTTTCGTAACCTATCATAAAAAGGACGAAGTAGACTCAAGTGTAAATTATGGCGATGAATTTTTATCTGCAGATATATTTCGTTGGTTCACACGAAGTAAATTAACACTAGAGTCAAATGAAGTAAAAGCAATATTAGCCGCAGAACAAACAGGACTAGACATTCACCTATTCACAAAAAAAGACGACGGCGAAGGATTTGACTTCTACTACATGGGAACAACTTCTATCACAGAAAACAGCCCCAAAGAAGAAAAAATGTTCGACAAAAATGGCAAACAAATCCCCGTAGTAACAATGAACATGATACTAGAACAACCAGTACAATATGATATTTATCATTATTTGGTGGAAGAATAACATACTTAAAATCCCTTAACAATGTTTATGGAGTATCTAAACAAGCTATTATGCTTGCAGATACTCTATTTTCATTTCAATAAAAGGTTTGAATCTTTTTAAACTTCATCTTTTTTCAACCAAACCTCGTAAAAATCACCTTTTCCATTTTTATATCCAAAAGAGTTTGTCATAATTGGTTCGGCTAATACTTCCATACATATTCGGGAATAGACTCTCCTTGGATTTCATTGCGAATAATCCCCACATAGTTTCCATCAATATCGATCATTATGGCATCTGCTAGGAGCACCTACTACAACAATCCTGAAAAATCACTCAAAAGCTTATGAGAAAAGATTGAGAAAATGGGTAGTAGGTCTTACATGGAGTGTAGACATGGAATCCATCCAATCAGTTCTTATAGAAAAACTATTGAGACAAACCGACATAAATAAAAACGCGTCATCGATTTCTCGATGAAGAGTTCTTTATTATCACCCACATTTCAGATGAAGATCCCTTAAAATGAAAGTTGTTGTGTCGCATATGAAGCTACTAAAGAAGGCAAGGTCATTCCGTGAATTAATAATCCTTCTTTATTAAATACAATTAATTCAAATTCATCATTTTCCATGTTTTTTCTAACTTCACCAGTGGCACAGAAAATAACAGAATCATTCTCTTCCGAAAAACGTTGAATATATGGAAACATATTAATGTAAGTTGGAGCTGAAGCAAAAAAAGCTTCTTCAAATTTCACATTCATATACGTATCGTTTTTGAAGATCCTTACGATTACATTTCTCGCTGAATATTCTACACTTTGTATTCTACCTATCAGCATTCTAGCTTGACCCAAGTCGCTTTTCTTTAATGTGTCTACATCTCTTTTGTACAATCTCGCTTTTAATTTTGGAAAGTCCTCCGTTAACTTACTAGGATCAAGAATCATATGAATAGTGAGTTGTTCTGAAGTCCTTCTTCCCCTTGTTAGTTTCCTTTTATTTTTGTGGCGACTTTTATTTTCTAATCGTTTTACTCTTTCTTCTTCACTCAACACTTCCAATTCAAACGCTTCTTTTTGCGATCTATTCATTTGGTCACCATAAACCACACCAATTTGCACATTTGTTCTCCTGCTACCCATTTCCCCTTCTTCTTTATCCAAAAAATGTGGACAATGTTTGGAATGTAAGTTATACCTCCAAGTTCTTAGATAGCTTCTATTCCCAGACTTTGCGACAAATGATAACTTCGCATTGCATCCCTCTGTAGAGCAAAATAATTTCCTTCTATATTTTTCTGTATATCCCTTCGGAGTAATATTCTTTAAGTCGAGAACAATTTTTTGACCATTATTTACATAAATTGAATCAAAGATTTTAACCAATTTCCCCACCCCTTGGATCAAAATTAGATTAAAGACAATTTACTGGCCTACTATAAATTAATTATTCGACATTCAATTGGAAATTCCTCTCATAATCAAAAGGTAATTCCAAACTAACAGACTTGTTAGATTAAAAGCATTTTTTGAGCAATCACTATTATAAAAACAATAATTTCCCTCATTAAAATCTCGTCCCTGTGCCAGAAACAAATGATCGTCTTCTTTAAAAGCAAGAAGCTTTTAATCTAATTCCGCCGCCTTTTGTATAAAATATTTAAATAATTCTAAATAATCTCTTTACTTTATCCAGTTTAATGGATTTAATAGAATTGTACGTTAAAAGAATTTATAGGGGGTAGAGAGATGAGAAATAGTTTTAAAAAAGTATATCTATTAGTCTCAGTTCTAATGGTAGTTATGTTAGCTGCATGTAGTGAGGATGATACGAATACATCAAGTGCAAAATCTGGAGGTCCTGTTTCAGCAAAAATAGGCGTTATATCATATATGACCGGCCCTGGGGCAGCATACGGGGAAGCCATCACAAATGGATTTAACTTAGCCTTAGATGAGATTAATGAAAAAGGCGATGTGAAGATAGAGCTTGTTATTGAAGATTCTGCTGGAAAACAAGACCAAGCATTGACTGTTGCTCAAAAACTGATGAGTAGAGATGATATTGTAGGTTTACTTGGACCAACTTTAAGTACTGAAATGAATGTTGTTGGACCAGAAGCAGACATAAACGGAATTCCTATCATGGGAACTTCTACAACCGCTGCAGGCATTCCACAGATTGGTGAGTATGTTTTTAGGAATTCGATACCTGAATCTCTAGCAATACCTGCTGCTTTAGAAAAAGCAGTGAATAAATATGGGGCAAAAAAGGTTGCAATTCTATACGGAAATGACGATTTGTTTACACAGTCGGGATTTGACACGATGAAAGCGGAAGCAGAAAAAATGGGCCTAGACATTGTAACAATTGAAACTTTCCAAAAAGGGCAATCGGATTATAATGCACAACTAACAAAAATCAAGGATCTTCAACCAGATTTGATCTTAGCTTCAGCTCTTTACAATGAAGGTGCCGTTATTATGGATCAAGCAAGAAAAATGGGAATTGATTTACCTTTTGTAGGAGGAAATGGATTTAACTCTCCACAAGTTATAGAAATAGCTGGAGAAGCATCAGAAGGCTTAATAGTTGCAACTCCTTGGTTTGGTGAAAAGGATGATTCAAAAGTGCAAGATTTTGTTAAAAAGTATGAAACTGCATATGGTCATAAACCAGATCAATTTGCTGCACAAGCGTATGATGCACTTTATATTATGGCTGAGGGCTTGAAGAACGCTGGAGAAGCTGATAGAGACGCACTTCGTGATGCTCTTGCTGAGATAAAGGACTTAGACGGTATACTTGGGAAATTTTCATTTGATGAAGATGGCGATGTCATCATGGAACCAACAGTACTCATTATTAAGGATGGGGCATTCCAACTATTTGAGTAAGTAGGTTTGCACTTAACCATTTTGTACAAATACAGGTAGGGGTAACTTGCCCTTACCTAATTTGAAAGGGTGAGATTTCTTGCTATTAGAACAAATAATCAATGGAATAACACTTGGAAGCATTTATGCCATTGTTGCCCTAGGTTTTACTCTTGTATTTGGTGTACTTGGCATTATTAATATGGCACATGGCGAGATTTTTATGATTGGGGCTTTTATTGGGGTACTAATAACAAGTGTGTTGGGATTGCCACTGTGGATTGCGTTCATTGCTGCAATTGGAGTCACAGTTATTTTAGGTTATATGCTTGAGCGTATTGCATTACGCCCTCTTCGCGGTAAACAAGGTGTTTCACATCTTGCTCCTTTAATAAGTACGATCGGAGTTTCTATTTTATTGGAGAATCTCTCCCATCATATATTTGGGGCTGGTAACCATCCCTTCCGTCATTCTTTTGCACAGATTCAGTTTCAAGTTGGTTCCATAACCGTTTATCTTGTACAAATTTTAATATTTGTCATATCAATTACATTAATGGTTGTACTCTCCTATTGGCTTTCCAAAACGAAAGCAGGGAAAGCCCTTCGTGCTACAGCAGAAAATTTAGAAACGGCAAGTCTGCTTGGTGTGAATACAAAACGAACGATAACAACAACAGTAATTATTGCTTCTGCACTGGGTGGGATAGCTGGTATTTTAGTAGGAATGGCATTTAACTCCGTTAACCCCCAAATGGGATTATCAATGGGACTAAAGGGTTTAGCAATTATTATTTTAGGTGGAATGGGGAATGTCAAAGGAGCAATGGCAGGAGGATTACTTCTTGGTCTTGCTGAAACGATGATTGTTGCCTATGGTGACTCCGGATATCGTGATGCGGTTGCCTTTATAACAATCATATTCATTCTTCTCTTACGACCACAGGGAATTTTCGGTAAGAATACCGCTGAGGCAGGAAGGTGATGATGGGATGTTAGGAGATATGATAAATCCATATCATTTACAAATAGTCTCTTTTATTCTTATTAATATAATTCTAGGAATAAGTATTTACATAACCCTTTCCTCAGGTCAACTATCTTTAGGAAATGCTGGTTTTATGGGAATCGGGGCTTATACTTCCGCCTTATTAACAATTAACTTTGATCTTCCAATTTTCCTAGGCATCATCTTAGGTGCAGTTGTGGCAGGTGTATTTGGGATTCTAATTGGTATTCCTGCACTTAGACTATCTGGAGTCTATTTGGCCATTGCTACCTTAGGTTTTGGTGAAGTTATTCGGGTAATCTTTGTTAATTGGGAATCTATTACACAGGGTTCCATAGGTCTATCTGGTATTCCACATCTAGGAAGAGAACTATTTAAGACCTTTAAGCTTACAGGATTCGATCCAGACATGCTCGGGTTAAAGAACAATCAATTTATTTATTTACTAGTCGTGTTGATCTTATTATTAGTGAACATTTTACTCGTATGGTTCTTTATTAGACAAAATAAATCACGTGTTGGAAGAGCTTTTGCAGCCATTAAAATGGATGAAAAAGCTGCAGAGTCCATGGGTATAAATATTACCTATTATAAAGTTCTGTCCTTTACGCAAGGAGCCATTTTGGCTGGCTTTGCTGGTGCCTTGTATGCCCATGTAATGGCTTATATCAGTCCTGCTGACTTTGCTTATCACCGCGCAATAGATATCCTAATCTTCTCCATATTTGGCGGTAGTGAATTAATCTGGGGTGCGATATTCGGAGCAACATTTATGACCATTTTACCTGAGGCTTTACGATTTATAAGTGATTACCGTTATATGATTTATGGTGTAATCCTTATTGCTATGATGGCATTCCGTCCTCAAGGAATTATAGATGTGTCTCTTCTAAAGTGGTTCAAAAAGAATTTAAAGTTAAAAAGGGGGGTCAGCCATGGTATTGGAACTAAAAAATATAACTAAGAACTTTGGCGGGATCTCCGCTTTAACAGATGTATCCTTCAAAATTAATGAGGGTGAAATATTCGGTTTAATCGGACCTAATGGAGCTGGAAAAACGACCTTATTTAATGTGATTACGAACATGTTCTCCCCTACTTCTGGAGAAATCAGCTTTCTTGGTGAAAAAATATCGGGCCTTAAACCACATAAAATTACCGATAAAGGAATTTGTCGTACATTCCAGAACATCCGACTTTTTTCGCAAATGTCGGTACTAGAAAATGTTTTAGTTGGAGGCCATTGCCGCAGTAAATCAGGTGTGATCAACAGTGTTTTGAGAACTAAATCGCAACGTAAAGAAGAAACTAATTCACTTGAAGCCGCATTAGAACTATTAGAACTAGTAGGCTTATCTAAATTTCAAGACTCTAGTGCCGAAAATTTAGCATACGGACAACAAAGAAGACTTGAAATTGCTAGAGCTTTGGCTAGTAACCCGAAACTGTTACTGTTAGATGAGCCGGCAGCTGGAATGAATGAAACCGAAACAGAAAGCCTATTTGATTTAATAAAAAAAGTGCAAAAAAGAGGCGTCACCGTGCTATTAATCGAACACGATATGCCCTTTGTTATGAAACTATGTGATAGGATTACCGTTTTGAATTTTGGGAAGAAACTTGCAGAAGGAACACCAGCAGAAATCCAAAACAACCAAGAAGTTATTGAGGCATACCTCGGTGCAGAGGAGGACGATGAAATTGCTTAAAGTAACGGGCATTGAAACTTTTTACGGGAAAATTCAGGCTCTTAAAAGAGTAAGCCTTGAAGTGGAACAAGGTCAGGTCGTAACTCTTCTTGGTGCAAACGGTGCAGGAAAAACAACGACGATGAAAACTATCTCTGGATTATTGAAACCAAAGCATGGAACAGTTGAATTCTTAGGGGAAAATATTACTGGACTTAGACCCGATCAGCTTCTAAGAAAAGGAATTGCTCTTGTACCTGAAGGTAGAGCAATATTATCCAGTATGACCGTTATGGAAAATCTAGAAATGGGTGCCTACCATCGAAATGATAAAGAGATAAAAAGAGATATTGAAGAAGTAATGTCCCAATTTCCTATTTTAAAAGAACGAAAAGAACAACTTGGAGGTACACTTTCAGGCGGACAACAACAAATGCTTGCTATAGCTAGAGCTTTACTTTCCAAGCCGAAATTATTACTACTAGATGAACCTTCTATGGGATTAGCTCCATTAATTGTAGCTGATATCTTTAAAATGATTCGAGAAATAAAAGAGAATGGAACGACAGTCCTTCTGGTAGAACAAAATGCAAAGCAAGCTCTAAAAGTTGCTGATTATGGTTACGTGATGGAAACCGGGAAAGTAATTATCAATGGTGAGGCTAAAAGTTTACTAGAAGATTCAAGAATCGTAGAAGCTTATCTTGGCAAAAGATCAAGTTAATGTGACGAAAAACTCTTTTTACACATCCAATGAGGCAAGGAAGGAAGATACCAATGACAAATTCTATTTCTCATCTAGAATTACCCCATTCTGTTTCACTATTAGAAAAAATGGCCGCTGAGTCTATAGAAAACGGCCCTTTTACATATGTTCATAGTGGAGCTGGTAATGAAATTACGTTAAAAGCTAATATAGATGCTTTTGAAAGTTGGCAAATCGTCCCTAAATATTTAAATGACGTCAACATTCGGGATACTTCCTCCAAAATATTAGGTACTACATTTCCTAATTCTTTCGCATTAGCTCCTGTTGGTGTACAAAGCATCTTCCATCCAGAAGGAGAGCTAGCTTCAGCACGATCAGCTGCCCACCACGGGGTGCCGTTTATCGCTAGTACTTTAACATCACATTCACTTGAGGAAATTGCTACTCATCTTGGAGATACCCCTCGCTGGTTTCAATTATATTGGTCTAAGGATGAGGAGTTAGCAATAAGCATGGTTAAACGGGCAGAAAAAGCAGGTTACTCCGCTATCGTCATTACGGTTGATACATCTTTAATTGGAAACCGGGAACGAGACTTAAATAATGGTTACTCTCCTCTTAAACTAGGGAAGGGATCAGCTAACTATATAAATGATCCTGTTTTCCTAGAGAGATTCAAAACTCGCCCTTCTTCTGATGACAAGGGTGTTATAGAAAAAATAGGGGACGTATTATTTAATCCTTCGTTAACTTGGGAAGATTTACGTACGATTAAAAAGCATACCTCTCTACCAATCTTATTAAAGGGTATTCTTCACGAAGAGGATGCATCTAAGGCACTGGATTACGGGGTGGATGGACTAATTGTTTCCAATCATGGTGGTAGACAACTTGATGGTTGTATCTCTTCATTAGAAGCCTTACCTCCTATTGCTGATGTAATTCAGGGTAGAATACCGATTTTGTTAGACAGTGGAATTCGAAGAGGATCCGACGTTATTAAAGCACGTGCTCTTGGTGCTTCAGCGGTTTTACTAGGCAGACCCTTTGTCTATGGATTAGCTGTTGCAGGGGAACAAGGTGTTCGACACGTTCTAAAGGACTTTATAAATGATATCGACACCTCCTTGGCGTTAACAGGATGCTCATCCATGAGCCAAGTTAATGAGTCTATCATTCGCAGAAAAATGTAAAACTGAGGCTACAAATAGTTATACGACAAAGGGCCTTTCTCTAAAGTCATATAGTGACTGAGAGATGGTCCCTTTTCCAATGTATTGATTTCCGTTCCAGACGGACGCTTTCCGCGGGCATGGCTTCAGTCTCCTCGTCGCTTTCGCTCCTGCGGGGCCTTCAGCTCATGCTATTCCCGCTGGAGTCGCCGTCTTCCTCTACAATCAATTGCCTACAAAAAACAGGTGTAGAAAAAGACTCGTTTTTCTACACCTGCTTCAATTTATGGGCTTATTGGACAGCCCCTTTGAATTAACGTGAATGTTTCTAACACAGGGGCGCTGAAATTCCAGTTAGATAACCTACTTTCGGCATCTAAATCCCTCAGCCTTTATTATACTAAACTAGAAACTTACTCTTCAATAAATTCATCTAGACATTCCTCGCAAATACAATGTTTGCGTACACTTTCTGGCGGAACATGCTCGAAAATTTCATCCGGAAAATGTCTCTTATCACACCAGCAATTCCCTACGTCTTTTTGATTATTATTACAACACTTATTGTTCTTACCACAAAGCGGGCAAGTCTTCTTACCGATAGTTTCACTCATCTTTTTACTCCCCCGTAGCATTCACTTTGTAAATCTTCAACGATTTGAAAATCGCGTCCCTGTGCCAGAAACAAACATGAAAGTGTAAACATTCACGATTGTTTGAATTAACGTGGATGTTTCTAACTCAGGGTCGCTGAAGTTAAAATCATCCCCTGCTTTCACTCTGGCTTTAATTTCTGGATTATCTTCTTGAAAGGAGTCAAGATTCACTTTTCCTGCTTGGTAATAGATTTTCCCTTTTTTATAAGCAGTAATGCCGCATAATTGCTTAATTTTCGTTTCGTTCATCGAAAAATTCATTTTCCAATCCTTTCTCGATCACTCTTTCGGTTATCTCTTGTATCGGTTCAGTTGGTTATATTTTAGCACGTTTGGACAGACAACTACATTTAGATATACCTTATTCGAATACCCCTGGATTAATAGAAGGAGGAAAAAGATGCGAGACTCCCGCGGAAGAACGGACCAACGAGACCTCGCACGAAAAGGAGGAGGCTAAATGGTTCATCCGCGGAAAGCTAGTATCTTTATCCAGATTCAATTTCACTCTTTACAGACTTACTCCACAATATCTTCATATTCCTTAGAAGTTCTTACTTCTATCGTAAGAAAGCCATTGCCATAGATCGCTTTTATTAAAAATGGTGCTTCACTTGTATTTTGAAATCTAAAATCTAATGCACCATATGAAACAGTTGCATCTCTTCCTTTTGGAACGTAGCCTACATCTAATGAATGATGATGTCTTTCAACATATTTTACGGATAATTCGTCTACTACGTTAAAAAGTGTAGAGGACGTTTGGCAAACCCCTCCCCCGATACCCATGACGTGTTTCTTATTAATAATTTCCGGTGCGGGTTGGTAGCCGTTTGCTTCGTCTCTCGGACCTGTCATCTCATTAAACGAGAAATAATCCCCACTTCCAACGATTACATTATGGATAGCCTTCGCTGAAATTTCTATATTTTTGTTCCTGTTTACATCCGAGGGGTTAAAATAAGTTGTATAAGAAGCAATTATTACTTCCTCTAAACGAGCAATATCTTCAATGTTATAACTACTTTCTGTCACAGACAAAGGAATTTCAACGTCCTTGCCAGTGGATGAAGCTTCTACAATCCTTTTCACTAATTCACTTTCTTTTAAAATAATCCTCGGGCTTCCCTTAATAATCTGACCGTCTGCATCCACTTTATCAAGAACCATTCTTTTGTCATAACCAGCTTCTGTTTCTGTACCTCTTGCCAACTCATAAGCTAACTTTTCAATTTCCTTTTTATATGTTGCGAAATCTGCTTCGTATCCTAAATCTTTCGGTGATATAGTTTTAATTATTTCTAATGTATTTGGATCAACAATATTTACAACTAAAGGCTTTATTTCCTTTTCAGCTTCTTCACTATAGGTAACTGTTTTTTTTTGCTCCTCCTTCGGTTGTTTCTGTTCATTATCATTTGTTTTTACTTCTTCATTTGCTGATTTTTGAAGACAACCTGCCAGTCCTATTGAACATAAAATTACCAGTGCAACAATCCATCTTTTCACTCTCTCGTACTCCCTGCTATAAGTATTTCCAATTAGACATCTTATTCAAGTAGTAATGATAGTGTGAAAATTTAAATCCATTTATGGAAATAAATTAAGCGCTCGGAGTAGCGTGCTTCTGTGTTCTACGAAAAAAAGCCGCCCCGGTTTTTATGCGAGGCAGCGCAATTTTTTCTAAATGAATTATCATCATTGTTCAAACAATCATATTTATATAAACATTCATGTTTGTTTCGGTGCCAGTAAAATAGACACGATTGCTACCATTAACAGAATAGTAATTAAAACATTTTTTTGGTCAATTACTCCCGCTCATTTCTAAAGGATATTCATTCTCTATCTTCCCTATCTGTTTTTGTTTATCTTTCATAATAAACAAAACTAGAGAAAATAAGAGAAAAAAGTATGAACAAGCATACTTTTTTCTCTCGAATATTATTCTTGAAATTTAATTACTTGCCTCTTGCAGCATTTGCTTGTTCAATAGCAGCATTATATTGGTCAACTGCAGTAGTATATGCTTCGTTTACATCTCCGCCATTATAGATCGTTTCAAGAGCAGTTTCCATAATTTTACGTCCTTCAGGAAGCATATCCATTAAAGCACCTTGTGTTGCATAAGAAGCTTTTGTATCTTGTAACTGGTCAACTGTAACTTGTAATTGTGGTTTTTCAGCATGAGCATCTTTTACAACTTGTTCTTCATATGCAGCTGGGTTGATAGCAAAGTAACCTGTACCAACATGCCACTCGGCTTGGATTTCTGGAGTTTGTAAGTATTTCATGAACTCCCAAGCAGCTTTTTGTTCTTCTTCTGATTTACCATCAATCATCCAAAGACTTGCCCCACCGATAACAACACCTTGACGTTCTTTATCTTCTGGATGTGGTAAGTAAGCAATTCCTACCTCAAATGGTGCATTGTCAATTACATCTCTTGAACTTGCAGAGGATTGTAAAAACATTGACACATCACCTGCTAAGAAACCAGCCATCATGTTATCTCCATTTGTACCATAGTTAGCAAATGTTTTATCATCAACCATACGTTTTACCCATTCTAAAATGGATTTACCTTCTTCTTCAGTCCAACCAATTTCAGTAGGAGTTTCCGTACGTCCATTATCATTATTCAATAATTGTGCACCTTGGTTAGCTAATAATTGCTCCCACAACCAACCATACGCTTGTAATGCAAAACCCTTCATCTCTGGATTAGATTCAACGATTTTTTTGCTTGCTTCTTCTACCTCTTCGAATGTTGCTGGTGGAGCCTCTGGATCAAGTCCTGCTGCTTTAAATGCATCTTTGTTGTAATACATAACAGGTGTTGATGAGTTAAATGGCATTGAATAGAATGTACCATCTAAAGAATAGTAATTAGTAATATTTTTTTCTAAGCCGCTCATATCATAGTTATCCGCATCAACGAACTCTTGAATTGGCGTAATTTGTCCGCTATTAATCATTGACATTGTTCCAATTTCAAACGTTTGAATTACTGTAGGTGCACTATCTGAACCAGCAACAGCATTAAACTTGGTTAATGATTCATCATAAGTTCCTTGATATTCAGCATTTACTTGAATACCATCTTGAGACGTATTATATTTTTCCACAATTTTGTTCAATGCTTCTTGACCTTTTCCTCCCATAGAGTGCCAAAAAGTTACCACTTGTTTTTCTTCGGTTTCTGCACTTTCTGTTGAACCAGACGTTTCTCCATTACTTTCAGATTCGGTGGTTGTTGAGCTTCCTTCTGAATTACATGCTGCTAAAAATAAAGCAATCATCAGTGTAAAGAATACGAATAATTTTTTCATTGTTATTCTCCTTTTTTTGTTTTGAATGGTTTAAATTTAAAATTATTTTAAGGCACCTTCAGTTAAACCTTTTTGAAGCTTTTTCTGTCCAAAGAACAATAATAGTAATGTTGGAATAATAACAATGACAGCACCTGCCATTATGACACCCCATTCGTTTAATTGTTCCTGGGTTTGTAATTGCTTCAAGCCAATTTGTACTGTACGTACCGTATCATTTGTCGTCGCCAATAGTGGCCATAAGTACATATTCCAAGAGGATAAAAATCCATAAATGCCTAATGTAACTAAACTAGCCTTGGATACAGGTAACACGACTGTTACATAATATTTAAAATCACCCATACCTGCAATTTGACTGGCTTCTCTTAACTCCTTTGGTATTTGTTTAAAGTTTTGCCTTAACAAAAATGTACCAAAGGCTGTTGCAAAGAATGGCACTGCCAAACCTGAATAAGTATCAATCCATCCTAAATCACGGATGATTTGAAAGTTAGGAATGATCGATGCTTCAAAGGGTACCATCATCGTTGCGATAAATACGTAGAATAATAAATCTCTTCCTTTAAACTCCAGAAAGACAAAAGCATAGGCTGCTAAACTAGATAAGACAAGCTGTCCAATCATAATCACAATAGACACTACTAAACTATTAAATAAATACTGAAATAAAGGAAAGCGTTCAAATGCACGGACATAGTTATCTAAAGTAAATGTACTAGGTATACTTCCGGTTAAAATATCTTGATTGGTCATGAAGCTCATCACAATGGCCATAATCATTGGTCCTGCTAAAATAAGAGCTGAAAGGATCAGTAATACATAAAAAATGACTTTTCGGCTTTTAGATATGGTCATTGATAGTGAACCTTCCTTTCCCCAAGCTTAAATTGCAATGCTGTCATCAATAAAATCAGGATGAATAATACAATTGCTTGGGCACTCGCGGATCCAAATTTATAATTCACAAAAGCCTCTCGATAAATCGAATAAACGATTAAATTCGTTTCATTTATTGGACCGCCCTGTGTTAAGATATCGATTTGACCAAAGGATTGAAAAGCATTAATAATCGTTACCGTAATGACAAAAAACATGGTCGGAGACAGCATTGGAATAGTTATTCTTCTTAATTTGTATAAATATCCTGCACCTTCAATATCAGCACTTTCATATAAAGATGAATCGATAGATTGCAAACCACCTAACAATATTAAAAAAGTAAATCCAACATTCATCCAAATTGTAGTGATAGATACAGCTATTAGAGCCCATTTCGGGTCTGTTAGCCATCCAATTGCTTCAATCCCAAACGATCCCAATAATTGGTTAAGTAATCCCATCGATGGATTAAATAAATACAACCAAAATACAGATGCAGCTGCAACAGATACTCCCATCGTTGAGGAATATATCGTTCGAAAAAAGCCAATCCCTTTTAGTTTTTCATTAGCAATAATGGCGAGAAATAAACTAATGATTACTGATGCAGGAACTGTATATAGAACAAACAAAAACGTAGACTTCATACTTTTTAGAAAAATCGGTGAGCTAAACATATTTAAATAGTTTTCCAAACCAACAAATACTGTTGGATCTCCGTTAGCTTTTGTTAAGAAAAAACTTAGATAAATAGTACGAAACATCGGATAAAATAAGAAAACGCTAAATAAAATAATGGATGGTAATAAAAAAGCCATCCCTTTTATAAAGCTTTTGATTCGTTGTTTCTTTTTTACTTGCTCCATATCTAATAGACTGGTTTCATATATTTGAGCTGTGTTAGTCATACTCATATAGCTAAAACCTCTTGTTCTTTATCTTTCAAGGCTGATTGAATTAAATCACCTGTTTCAGAATCAAAGAATAATAGATTTTCAGGTAATATTTGGACAGGTACTTTTTGACCTACATGGATGGACCATTGTCCTGGCCATTTAGCCGTCCATAATTCTGAACCAACGTCAAATGCAATCGATGTTTCATTTCCCAATTGTTCCACATTGACCACTTCTAAAAAGTGATTTGTATTTTCATTTGTCCCAGGCAGTAAATGCTCCGCCCGAATACCAATAGTTAACTTTTTATGATTGCGTAAATCCTTTACAAATGCAGAATCGAAGGCGATATGTAGTTGACCTTCAACAATTAATTCCTTGCCGTCTTCTGAAAATCTTGCTATTCCCATATTCATCTTTGGAGATCCAATAAAAGAAGCAACAAATAGATTGGCTGGTTCATTATAAAGGGTAATTGGTTTACCAACCTGTTGAATTTCCCCATCATTTAAAACCATTATTCTGTCACCCATGGTCATCGCTTCTACTTGATCATGCGTAACATATATCAATGTCATTCCAATTTTTTTTTGCAATCTACGAATTTGGACCCGCATATTAGCTCGAAGTTTCGCATCCAAGTTGGAAAGTGGCTCGTCCATCAAACAAAGTGGCGCTTGACTTACAATAGCTCGTGCTAATGCAACACGTTGTCTTTGACCACCGGAAAGCTCCCTCGGTTTACGTTCTAACAATTCAGTTAGTCCCATCATTTCAGCCGCTTCTAATAATCTTCTTTGTCGTTCTTGTTTATCTACTTTTTTTGCCTTTAAGCCAAAGAGAATATTCTCCTCTACGGATAAATGTGGATATAAGGCATAGTTTTGAAAAACCATTGATAAATTTCGTTCCTTTGGTGGCATGTGATTCACAGATTTACCGTTAATCTTTAAAATACCTCCAGTAATTTCTTCCAATCCTGCAATCATTCTGAGTAATGTACTCTTTCCAGATCCAGAAGGACCAACAAGAACAAAGAACTCACCTTCGTCTATTATTAAATTGATTTCGTTCAATACGCCTTGTTGTTTATCGTATGACTTCGAAACCTCAACTAACTCAATTCGGCTCATACCCAACCTCCCCTTTTTTAAATTTGGGCGCATAGTTATTAAAACATAAAGAATTACTTAAAAAAGGAAATTTACAGTCTTTTAACTAATATTTTACAAATCCCAAAAAATTAATGGATACTTTACATTTTTTACATTTGTGTGCAAGTGAAATAGCACGATTGTACGACTTATTATTAGCTTTTTAGACGTTGTTCTTCATTACTTTAACAATTAAAAAATGCTCATAACCCTAAATTAGGACACCAAGCATTTTATTTTACTGATGAATGATTTCTGTGAGTGTGCATTCATAAAAAATACACCCAAGCATATGTGCAAGGGTGTAAAAAAAAAGTTTAAGTTTGATAAAAATATTCCTAAATTGTAGAAATCAAGTCACCAGTCGTATCATCATTAATAGCAGTGGAAGGGTATAGATAAACAGATGAGTTTCGTTCACATAGGGACACCCATGCATCTACACATGTCGGATCAAAATGTTTCCCTTTTTCCTCTACTAATACATTCATTGCCTCGTTATGGGACCATGCCTTACGGTAAGATCTCTCGGAAGTCAGCGCATCATACACGTCTGCTACCGCCACGATTCTCGCTAACAAATCAATTTCATCTCCCATAAGCCTGTCCGGATACCCACTTCCGTCCCATTTTTCATGGTGAGAACGAATAATACTTAGTTCCTCTTTCATAAACCCGAGTTCTCTACACATCTCGTAACCACTTACGGGATGCTGTTCAATTATTTCTCTTTCCTCGTTGGAAAGTTTTCCTGGTTTATTTAGAATATCATCTGGAATATTAATTTTCCCGACATCATGGACTAATGCACCTTGTGCTATCACGCGAAGCTGCTCTGGTTTTAACTGAAGTTCTTCTGCTAAATGCAGTGCATACATTGTTACTCGAAATGTATGGCCTACGGTATATTTATCTTTTTTCTCTGTTGCTATCACTAAATCTTTCACACTTGGAGAAATACTGTTCGTAATTCTTTCAAAAGGATCATTCGTAAATAGAGCTCGCATGGCAGAGATTAATGTACCTTTTGTAGCATACTGCTTTACTAACCCAATTAGCATCACAATCATCGAAGCAAGTAATAGGTAATGATAGATCCACCAGCTTAGTCGCCAAGTCTCTCCTGTAACCATAATAATTTGGGTTAACATAAACCATCCGGTGATATAGACAATGGCAAGTTGAAGTGGAAAACGGGAAAATCTGTATGTCTGGTAATAACGAAACATCGTAATAAGATTTAATAATAAAGTAATAAATATGATCGCCAATTCAAACGATTGTACATATAATGGCACAATGATATGAGGAAAAAACATACCAATGATCACCACAATACTCATTAAGACAATCCAAACGGGAAGAAGCAACTTATGCCTTCCAGATAACAATTCAACTAACTTATTGTCGGAAGGTAGCGAGGAAAGCCACAACCAAATCGTTGCTAGTAACATACTCAACTGCGCTGCAACACCCGCTAAATCCGTTTCAGGAAGCAATAAATGAGGTGTTGATAAACCATGCAATAAAAACAGCAGCGCAAGTGAAATAAAAGACAATGCCAAAAAGCTTACTTTAATATTACGCAATCTTTTACCCGCAATCCCTACTGCTATGGCAATAATCGTAGACAAAGACGCGATAGCACTTACTATGTAAAAGTGTCTTTTAAGGTTCATTAAATACGGATCTGTCATAAGTCCAAATCTTAAACAAAGAAATAGGACTAGGGGTAAGGTCATGGCGATTATTGGTCCAACAAAGCTATAATTTTTCATTCAATTGCCTCCAAGGCTCAAAAAATATGTAAATAATACTAGTATCTGTACGTATTATAACAAGTTTATACATATTTCGACATAAACTTTCTAGAGAATTCGACAAAAAATTCAATAAAATTTTCATTTCGGTACCTAATAAAATTGTTAGTGGGCTGAAAATAAATAGATTTACTTGGACCAGTATAAACAAAACCAGCCAATAGAAAATTGCTTTCTATTGGCTGGTTTTTATAGGGTTTATAGTACATTTCTTTAATCTAAATCTTGCAATTCATTTAATGCAGCTTTCAAAGCCTGCAATTCCGATAGTGTAAACGTAACACCCTTACGCATTTTTTCATGGTCCTCTGACCATTCTCGAATATCGTATTTCGCTTCTCGGTCATTCCAGCTAACCAAATTCAGCTCTTTCGTCCATCCTTTACTTCCCTCAGACAACACCGAAATCGTTTCCTTAATATCGTATTTAATTTCTGCCATTATATTTACATCCCTTCTTAGTTAAAATGCTTTATTAAGCATATATTACTCATTGTAAATCCATCCATTTATAAATCACTACGCTTTACTTTGTTGCTTCTCTTTCAACTGTTCAAATAACTTTCCAACTATCCCAATCCCTACATTTTCATATTTGGCTAGAATAACGAGCTCTTTTGGTAATTGTTGAACCGTTTCCATTTGATCTTCGTTTAGCTGTCTAAGTAGATTGGGAATTCCAGTGAATTCATCTGTTGTGAGAGGTATCTTAGACAACCCCTCTGTGACAACGATATAGTCATCTTTATAAAAAAAGAATAACTCACCTGGTCGTTCAATTGTAAGCTGTCTACGTGTTTTCTCTTCCTCGATAAAGATTTTTAATTCCTCGAAGAGATTTTCGTCATTCTTCTCATTGTAGCGTTTCACATGCTTATGGATTCCATCTAGATTATTAGGTAATTCGCTCATGATTCGTGCTTGCTGCTCTGCTCCCAGTCTAATAAGAAATGTCTCCGAAATTGCAAACCTTTGAGGCAAGAGGAATGCGTCACGTAAGAAGTACGGAATTTCTATTTGTTGGTTTTTATATGTAAGTGTTCGAATTGTTGTGAAACCTGGACGTTCAGGTTGTAAAGGCGTATCGACAACAGTTGCGGCCACTTCGGTAATACTAGATTCTTCAATAGGTTTTTGCAAAGAAGAAATAAGCAATTTCTCTAAAGACTTGAGGCGTTCTTCGATTTCGGTAATCTCATACGATTGTGTCATCTGTGGAGATGGATCTTGATAAGCTGGAACCACAAAATCCACTGGACCGTACACTTCCACATACCATTTCACAATGCGATACACCGATTCCCATGACAATAATGCTTCCGAGTAGCGAAACATTCGCGTATCATGCGCGGCTTGGTTCCCAGTTTGTCGAACAAAATGAAGACCATCTCGAATTTCAGGAGTCAAATAACCATTTTGGTTAAGTAAGTCAATTCGATCCTTCAAGTTTGTCCAGGGTTCGTCAGGCAACTGTTCCGCTCGAATCACCTGTTGGAGTATATTTTCTACAAATATTCGCGCATGCGTTAGCATCGTCCGTGGACTTGTGAAAATACTATTTTCTAGTTCACGTGCAACCAATGCAAGCTCTTTGGACATCGGTTCAAGATATTGATAAAAATAAGCAGGCTTTTCCATGCTATGTTTCCCTCCGAGTAGATAATAATCTTTCGATAATCACATTTTACCATTCAGGTTATTTTTAAGGGCTAATAAATAACACTGTTGTTATTGTGTAGAATCCGCATGTTTACTGCGGGGTCTCGTCTGGCTCGCTTTCCCGCAGGAGTCTCGCGCGGATTCTACAATAATATAAACGCTAAGAACAACAGTAAAAGATACCAGCAATATCTTCAAAAATAAGGGACTAACTACAAAAAAACAAGTTAGCCCCTCCATTCTTTCTTTCACATTCATTCTTTTAGTAATTAACCTTCTCTTTAAACGCTTCATAGCTATCGGAAACTTTGTATGCCACATCTGTTTGTAGCGCTTCGAAATGCTTTTCACCGCATTTGATTTTTGCGCTTTCTCGGTTTCGGAGTCCATCTAAGTCCGTTGTACCTTTTGTTTCGATGACGAAGAAGAGTTTTTCTACTCCATCTTTATCTAATAAGATTGCCCAGTCGGGATTGTAGTTGCCGAGTGGTGTTCCAATGACAAAGGAAGACGGTAGTTTCACGAATAGCTTTACGTCTTCATCATTATCAAGGTCTTCCGCAAATGCCTTTTCAACGTCCGAGTCGTATTGAATATAGTTATAGACCGATTTTTCACCCGATACTTCTAATGTATTCTTTTTCAAGTATCCAATCAGTTCTTGCTCTTCAAATAAGGATTGGGAAAAATATTCCTGTTCACCGATTTTTTCATATTTAATCCCATCAATAATCATACTTTGTTTTTCCTTATGGATAATTTTTACTACCGCTTCCATAAATGCTTGTGGATTCTTTTTAAAGTCATCTAGTCTTCCCGACTGAATTAAAATATCTATTAATGTTTTTCTTTTCAGCGTTGTATGATCTTGTAAATAACGTAGTATATCTGGAAGTTTCCGTTTCTCTTCTTTTAGTTCCGTAACTCGGAAGCCCTTCCCTTCTCCCGTTATCCCCTTGCGTTCAGTACGAATATCTGCTTTTTCCGTTCGAATTTTGCGCGCTGAAATCTCTTCTAATTTTTTTACTTTTTCTACACATTTCTCTATTAATTTTTCGGAATCCAATGATACAGAATATGTCGTTTTATATTTGATACGGTCCCATAGTTCATTGAATTCATCGGTCAAGAAAACTTGTTTGTTCAGTTGGATATCTACACGATCGTCCTTTTTGAAAACAGGAAGCTTTTTGATCGATTTCTTTAATACTTCTGTTATGCCATAGTGAATATCCGTGAACTTTTCTGGTACTCGGAATTCCTCTTCTGACAATTCCTTCTTTAACTTTTCTTTCACTTCTCCATTTTTAGAAACATAGTTTTCTTTTACCAGATAGGCAAACACTTCTGCCGAACGCTCATAGCCAATCTCTATTTCTTTACCTGTTTCTTTATCCTCAATTGTAAGCGTGGCAAAGGTTTGTTCTTCAATGAATCCAAACTTAACGCCAGTTTCCTCTTCCATTTCTTTTTGAAGACTTTCTGCAAAGTCATGGTAAGATTCGTTTGCGATGACAGTCAATATGTTCAAATTTTGATCGTATTGTCTGATCCCATCTTTATTTACAGGTAATCGAAGACCACGCCCAATTTTTTGTCGTTTCGTTAGAGGATCTTTTGACTCTACCAGCGTACATATTTGAAAGACATTCGGATTGTCCCAACCCTCTTTTAAAGCTGAGTGGGAAAAGATAAATCGTAAAGGTGTTTCAAAGCTTAGTAACTTTTCTTTTTCTTTCATGATTAGTTCAAAAGTGGATTCATCCTCTTTATTACTGCGAAGTTCCCCTGTTTTGCTCATAGCACTATTTTTGTATTTACCTTTTCCATCTTTCGAAAAATAACCATCATGTACTTCAGAAGCTTTTTGGTTTGCTAAATACTGATTTTCCTCTAATAGCGTATGGTATTTTGGAAGTTTCATAAGATTGTTATATTCCTCTTCAAACATGGTTGCATAAATTCCCTTTTTCCAGGAAGAACCTTCAGGATATATGCGATAATTTTCCACTCGATCAATAAAGAATAAGCTCAGAACTTTAATTCCTTTATGAACAAGTGATAATTCCTTATCTAAATGTGCACGAACGGCTTCTCTAATTTGTAATCTTTTTAGTTGTTGATCATCCAAACCACCGATGACACCACCTATTTTTAGGAACTTTCCATTCGCGAATTCAATGGATTCATTTCCTGGTTCTGCATTTATACCTTCTAGAACATACCCTTTATACAAGTCGCGTTCGCCTGAGATTGTAAATAAGTTACTCTTCGTACTTGGATTTATTTCTTTTACAACACGTTTTACTGTGCCATCTTTTTTCTGTTCATCTATTTCTACCTTGGCTTTATATCCACCACTGTTTGATACACTCACAAGTTTTATATAAGCATCGTTATGATCATCTCCAGAAGTAACCGAAAGTACTTCAATCTTTTTCACTAACTTCTGATCATAGGCATCGACTGCATCTAATTTATAGATAAGATTATACGTTTCTTTATGTGTTGCGGAAAAACGAAGCTTACACATTGGATTTAAGGAAGCAATTGCTTTTTTAGCAGTAGCCGTATTATCTACGCTTTGAGGTTCATCAATAATGACAATTGGATTCGTTTCTTGAATGAACTGAATAGGGCGCATGCCATTCATCGTGTCTCGTTCTCGGTGAATAAGATTTGCTTTATTGTCTTTCTCCGGATCATCAAAACTTTTACGGAACGCATCTATATTAATAATCATTACTTCAATATTCGTACTGGTAGCAAAGTCTCTCACCTGCTCTAAATTCGACGAATCGTATTTAAAGAAATGACAGTTTTGACCTGGATACTCTTCTTTAAAATGAGTTTCCGTCATTTCAAGAGATTTATAAACTCCCTCACGAATAGCAACACTCGGAACAACTATGATAAATTTGGTAAAGCCGTATAGCTTGTTTAGTTCAAAGATAGAACGTGTATAGACATACGTTTTCCCTGTTCCTGTTTCCATTTCAATCGTGAAATTCCAATCTTGAATATGGTGATCTTTTTTCAAATGGTTTCGAACTTGTACTTCTTGTAAATTTTCCATTACATCTAACGCGGATAGCTCTAGTTTATTTCCTACACCTAAAGCGGTAACCTCTGAACCCACAATATCGCCCATACTAACAGTAAAATTGGATACATTACTTGATTGACCTTTAAAAAGATCCGTAATCGATTGAATTGCATCAAACTGATACTGTTGTTTATCAAATTTAATCTTCATTTGATGCACCTCCTTAAATTACTCGAATGTCATCGACACCACTTCTTTTCAATAGTTGTTCTGCATTAATTTTCGCCTCATCAGACGCAAATCCATCATCTAAAAACACCATACGTTTACACTCTGGGTAATGTAAGACTAGTTCTTCTATATTTTTAGTTGTTAGATTTTTATCCAAACAAATCACTAAATAACCAAACCCTACTGAGAATGAAGTAATATCTCCCACTTTTTCTTCTTCCATTGGCACAGTTAAAGGAATGCCGTACTTCAATAAAATCTCATAAAGTACATCTTCCTGCGTACGCCCTTCTTTTACTGCTCCTTCAAAGAATAAGAGATTATTTTCAATATCCTCTGCATCCTCATCCCACGTTTTTAAATTTGTCTCATCTAACTTGAAAACTTTAAATCCAAAATCCAGATTGTCTAATCCGTCTTTATCTTTATTTTCTTCTTTTACTTTTAAACCAGCACGTCGAATACGTTCTTTACCGATTTCACAAATGTTCTTATAACCCGCTTTGTAAGCATCTGACTTTTCATCCGTTGTTTCTGGAATCTGCACCATAATAAATTTCCTGCTACCTCCGTCTGCAGCATTTAAATCCATGACCGCATGGGCTGTTGTTGCTGATCCCGAAAAGAAATCTAGATAAATTTCATCGTTTTCAAAAATGCTTAGTAATCGCTTAATGAAGCTTAATTGTTTTGGATTATCAAATGGTGTATTGAACTCTTTTAACAAAGAATAGTCCGGTCTTTGGTCATCTGACATAATGGATTTTGGTCTTTGCTCTAGATTATCTGTTAAATATCTTTTAAGTCTAGGAAGGCTTCCATCTATATGAAAATGAATTCTATCTTCCCCTATTAATTGTTGCAGTTTCTCTGCACTATATCTAAATCCTCCTGGAGGAATCGGGTCTTCCTTTAAAGTAAGAGGATTCATGATAGTTACAATGTTCCCGTTCTTTACCCCACCTAGATTATCTTTTTGGTACACTCCTTTATCGTCCATATACCAGTAGTTCACAAAATCCGTAAATCGAGGATATTTCGTAATTTGTTTTAATTCTTCCGTAATTTCATCATGGCTTAAATTCATATTTCGAAGCTCTTCAATTTTTCTTAAATAATCATTCACATTATTTTTGGCTACTGCCCATTTATTTTCGGCATATTTTACATTTAAGCTACCAATATTTTTAGCATAGACCAAACAATAATCATGACTTACAGAGAAAAAGATGGCTTGGTTTTTTGCACTATTTGTATTTCTCGTGACAGAGGCAATAAAATTTGCTTCCCCGAATATTTCATCCATTATTTTTTTTAGGTTACTTTGCTCCGAGTCATCAATACTGACAAAAATAACTCCATCATCTTTCAATAAACTCTTTGCTAACTTCAATCTTGGATAAATCATATTTAGCCAATCCGTATGATACCTTCCATTTGTCTCCGCATTGGATTTATAGCTTTCCTCCATCATTTCTGTATAGTTTTTAATATTGTTATGGAAGTTATCTTTATAGACAAAATCTTTTCCAGTGTTATATGGCGGATCAATGTAGATCATTTTCACTTTATCTCTATACGAGTTTTGAAGGAGTCTCAGGACTTCTAAGTTATCTCCTTCTATATATAAGTTTTGCGTCGTATCCCATTCCACGCTCTCTTCCTGGCAAGGACGTAGGGTTCCTGTTGATTGTTTTTGTGCCATTTGAATCGCTTCTGTTTTTCCGTTCCATGTAAATTCATATCTTTCTTTTTCTGATTGTACACGGTCTCCTAAAGCGAGCTTTAGTTTTTCAAAATCTATCTTTTGTTCTGTAAAAACTTCTGGGAATAGCTCTTGAAGTTTTTCCACATTGTCTTTCACGACATCTAACGTTTTTCCTTCTAATTTTTCCATTTAAATCATACCTTTCAGTGTTTCAATTTCTTTCGTTCTCTTTTTTTCTTCTCGTTTTATCTTCATATGCCATTCCATCTTTTCATTAAACTCTATTGCTTTCTTCTGTTGTTTTTTTAATAATTCTATCGAATGATCCACCTGTTCTATTAGATCTAAATGATTTAGTAGTTCATCTAAACTGGATACCTCTTTCGGATAGTTATCCATATATTGCACACACTTAGTTAGTCGAATATGAGAATGATAAGAATCATACAGTTGGAACAAATCGATGAATGACAGTTGACGATAGGTAATGGAACGGATGAACTTTTCAAATTCTTTTTCTATATGGAACCAATCAGTAGATTTAATTTGTTCATCCACTACTTTACTTATATCTTGTAAGTTTAAGCGCTTATGACATGTGCTGATCATTAACTTATTGTCTGGAGATTCGAAAACAAGTAATACTGGATTTGGAAAAATAGCATGGAACATCTTTTTAAGATGCTCCAATTTTGTTGTTGAACGTAACTGCACATACAAACATAAAATTTCTTCGTATCGGTATTGTTCTGATTTAAAAACCGGAATGTTCGTGCTTGGCTCATTTAGAGAAGCTAGAATATAAACTCGCTCAATTTCGTTCGTCAAGTACTCTTTTTCCTTTGGCGATAAATCTGCTGATTGCGCAATAATGTTTTTAGCTAATATTCGATTGACAATGCTTTTCTTTGGAAAATCTAAACATTCCATTAGTTCATCTTTCATTAAAAGCACCTACTTTATGATTAAGAATGAAATAACCTCAAAATCGTCTGTGGAAGAAGCGACGTTTTGAAGTACTGCTGTTTGACCTAACGAAAATAATGAGGCCATTCCTGTTTCCTCTACGATACCAAGTACAAATTCAGTCGATTTTTTTAATAGATATGTGTAATTCCCCATATCTTCTTGATTGCTTGTTTCTTCATTAAATGACTGGATTAAATCTGGATACACATTCGTTTCCCCTTGGCATGCTTTTCTAAAAAGATCGAGGATTTGTTTTGTTTTACTATGACTAAGTTTGACGTCACCGTCTTTATCCATATAAACCAAAAAGAAAGGATACAGAGCACTTTTTTCATTAATATGATTGTTTTGTTCCGTATGGCGGAGACAGAAAATAACTCCCTCTTCCCGATATCCCTCTGGTAGCTTTGCTTTGTCAGCTATTGTAAATAACCCACGTTGGGCATTCGAAACTTCCTCTTTATTCCCCTCCATATAACTTATCAAGTCCATTTTAAAGTCATTCAACGTTAAATCTGTAATAGAGATGCTTCCTGAAATATCTTCTAGATCAAGTACTGTTTCTTGTAGTTGCTTCAACTGATTGGAACGGTATTCCAAATCGTTCATTTTGCCATTAGAATCATCGATGACATTTTCTTCACCTGTCGCTGAAATATCTAGTAGAACCATACGTCCACTTACACGATTTTCTAAATCAATATACTCTTCTAGCTCCATATTAGGCCAAAAATTAACTAGTTGAATGACGTCATTTACTGAACCTAATCGATCTACTCGTCCAAATCGTTGAATGATGCGTACTGGGTTCCAATGGATATCATAATTTACGAGAAAATCACAATCTTGTAAGTTCTGTCCTTCGGAAATACAATCCGTTGCTATTAATAAATCTATTTCAGCAGCTTCACTATAACTTGTTTTACTTCGCTCTTTCGATTTCGGAGAAAAATTAGTCAGGATAGAATTCAGGTCACGTGAAATTGTGGAATGGGTAGTTTTGTTCCCTCCAGAACCAATAACTAGTGCCGTTTCAAGTCCATATTTTTCTTTCATCCAAAGGGAAAGATGTTCGTATAGATAAGTTGCAGTATCGGCAAATGCGGTGAATACTAACACTTTTTTATTGGCATCATTTAAGGGGTTGTCTATTTTATCTGAAATTGTCTGCTTCAATAGATTCAATTTAGCATCGCGATTTGCATTGATTTTCGCTGCTTCCTTAAGAAGACTCTCTAGCTTTGATTGATCATCTTTTAGATCTCCAAGCCATTTTACTTGATCGACGTCTTGTAATAATACTTTTACTTTAGACCCTATTAGTTGACTGTCGAATTCTTCATCATCAAAATTGATATCCTGAATAGATACATCTGTCCTCGCATTACCTTTACTTGATTCTAATTTCACGATTAAATCATCTATTCTTCTTAGTAATGTAGATACAGTAAAGCCAAACGAACTTATAGAGCTTTCCATCCGCTTTAACATATTAACGCGCATTAAATGAATAAGGCTCGACTCACGGTCTTTTTGTTTAAACACAGAACCGCCTTTTAAACGCAAGTCATACTTCTTGCTGTATTCTAATTCTTTTTCTGGAAGTATATATTTCAATGGTGCATAGGCACTTAAAGTTAAGCGATTGATCACTTTATTAATCTCACTTATTTTTGGAAAGGAACCTTCTTCGTCTATATCTGCTTTGATATTGATAGGCTTTAAGCGCTCTGGAAACTTTCCAATTTCGCTCATATTGTAATACTTTTCAATATGTTTTCTAGATCTAGCAATCGTAAGTGTATCTAATAACCGAAAATAGTCAAAGTTTAGTAGCTCGAGAAGATTTTCAGAAGTTCTTTCATTTTCACTTAATTTGAGCCATTTATTAAAAACCATTTGTGCATTCCGAAGCGTTGATTCGACACTATCGATACCTGCTGCGGACAATGCGTTATCTTTTCCTTCGGTTATAAAGGCAACTTGGTTTTTCAAATCGTTCATTTTGTTATTTACTGGAGTTGCTGAAAGCATGAGCACTTTCGTTTTTACACCAGCCTGTATGATGTCTTTCATCATTCTCGAATAACGTGTATCTCTATCTTTACGAGCTTGGTTATTTCTAAAATTGTGTGATTCATCTATTACAACTAAGTCATAGTTTGACCAATTAATGGTGGATAAATTAATGTCACCTGATAACCCTTCATATCTACTCAAATCTGTATGATTCAGCACATCATAGTTAAATCTATCAGAACTTAAACTATTTCTAGTATCATTTTGCGTATAGACTAGCCAGTTTTCACGAAGTTTTTTAGGGCAAAGCACCAGTACACGATCGTTTCTAAGTTCGTAATATTTAATAACAGCTAGGGCTTCAAATGTTTTACCGAGTCCTACACTATCCGCAATAATACACCCGTTATACTTTTCTAACTTATCAATTGCACCTAACACTCCATCTTTTTGAAACTTGTAAAGCTTATTCCAAATAGACGTGTCTTTGAATCCTGTTTTTTCTTTAATAATTTCTTCCTCTGAAAAGTCTTCTATGTATTCTTGAAAAATGTTATAAAGAGTAACAAAGTATAGGAATTCAGGGGTTTGTTCTCGATATAGTAGTTCGAGTCTTTTTAATAGCTCTTCTTTAATCGGCTCGATTTTATTTTTATCATTCCAAATTTCATTGAACCAAGTAATGTAGTCTTTTGTTTCCGTTATGTATGTATTCATAAACAGGGTAGGAGAGGATACATACCCTAGTCCCTCTGCAGTAAATGGGGAAGAACCTTGAATGCTTGCTCCTTCCCCTTTAGATTCTTGTGAGATAATCAGATTTAATCCTGAATTTAGTTCAGTTGTGGATCTTATTTCCACTTTTTGTTTCAACCATTCTGCACACTCTTTAGCTATCTTTGCCTGATTCAAATTATTTCGAAGGTAATATTCTTGTGGAGTACCTGCTAATGCAGCTTCTTTTTCCAGTCTGACTTTTTTTGTATCATTTTCACTGTAGGGCTTGTTCGTGAAAGCTGGTTCTGATAGAAGAAGTCTAACGGAATCCACACTGTTCAGTTCTTTTTTCAAATGTTCAAAAGCATAAATACTGAATAGAGATGACATGATCGATACTTTTGATCCCCTTTTTAAATGTGGAATCAAAGCTTCGCCTACACTTCCATTTCTTTTATTATCAAGCATTGCAACTACCATTCTTTTCACTCCTCACTACTTATTGTCGTTTTAGGCAAGAAGTAATCTATACAAATATTTTATCATATCGCTATAGTTTTCCATCTAACAATAAAAGTCAGTTTGGTCTCATTCGTAGACGCTATTTATTTCAAAAAAAAAGCCCGCAATCGCGGACATGTTCTATATTGCCTTCACTAAATTGGTTAAACTAAGTAATGTGATTTCACTTTCTCTCTTACACCTGCATCTATCCCAAATTCCTCCAGTAAATATGCATCTACACTCCCGTACACCGATAAAATACTATTATATGCGCTTTGAATATAGATTTCTCTACAGCTTGCAAGTATTGCCACTGTTTCATCGTCTTGAATTATTACCTTCATTTTTTCTAACCATTTTGGTGTACTTTCTTGTAAAAATTCATTCGTTTTTAAGTAATCTTCGATAATGGTCTCGATTGGAATATCTAAAATCATCAAAATAATTGCTGCTCCTACTCCAGTGCGGTCTTTACCTGCTGTACAGTGATGTAATAATGGTCCCTTCCCCTCAACAAAAATCTCTACTAGCTTTTTATAGGAAGCATTATTTATCGGTAATTCAACGTAAAATAAAGTAAATGAGTGTTCATCTATATTAGAAAATGCTTCATTTTTTAATATTTCTTTCATGGCAGCAGTTTGGGTCTCATTTTGTTTTTGTGCAGGAATACGAATATTGTTTACTCCACCAATAAGAGGGGTTACATTGGTTTGTGCCTCCACTTCATCACGATAATCAAAAATAGTATGCAAACTTAATTGTTGAAGCTTTTCCAGATCAACTTCTTTCATATTTCCTAATTCACCAGAGCGAAATAGTACCCCTTCTTTTACTGTACGGCCATCTTTAGACTTGTAGCCACCCATATCTCGAAAATTGTGAATGGCTTCAAACTGTATTGCATTTAATAGTTTATTCATAAGATCCTCCTTATATCGTTGTATGTTTTATAAGCATTTACCCTTCTTTACCTTCTTACAAATCGGTGGTAAAGGCTCTGTTAAACTATCCGTTGGGCGCTCGATTGCCCTGGAGTCTGTCGTCTTTGCTCTCGCATCGGATCATTTATTCCATTTCATAGGAAAAAGGATTTCCCATCTAAACCGGAAAATCCTTTTTCGTTTATTTGGCTGAGGCTGGGAAGTAACGACTTTTCAATTTAGTAGAAGTTAACTCTAAAATAATCGCTAAAAGTAAAATCATATAGGTGATTAACCCGACTTCGCGCATATCAAAGTAGAAGCCAGATGCCATGAACAATTCAAAGCCAATACCACCCGCTCCTGCTGCTGCTCCCATTGCTACAGCTACAGAGAAGTTAATTTCAAATCGTAAAAACGTCCAGGATAACAGATACGTGAAGGTGGACGGCAAGACAGCATGTGTCACAATATGCCACCAATTGGCTCCTGTTGCACGTAGCGCTTCCATTATTCCTTTATCCACTTCTTCAAACGCTTCTGAAAAAGCTTTTACTAAATATGCAATAGAGTGGAAAAGCATACCTAGAACGGCAGCTTCACTTCCTAGCCCTGCTGCAATTGCAAAAATTAATACCCATAATACGGTTGGAACTGCTCGGATAAAAGCAACCACGATTCGAATCGTTTGAGATACCCACTTGTTGGATAGATTAGTTGCCGCCATTAACGCTAGGAAAAGCGCAATGACCGCTCCTAAAATCGTCGAAAGGAATGCTAATCCAAGCGTAATCCCTACTTGATAAATAGCTTCTCCCCATGTGAAATGAGTTAATGCTGGTTCTAAGAACATCGTTTTCAAGTTATAAATGGTTTCAGGGATAGCTGTCGCTAAATCCAAGCCCGTATAGTTAAAAAACAGAAACGCTAAAATGGTTAGAGCAGTAAGTAGTAGAATGGTCCATTTCATCACGCGTTCCACTTTGTTACCTGATTTAAGAGAGATACGGCCATCTGATTTTCTTTTGATATATGTCGATGTAGTGGTAGTTGTTGCTTCCATTATAGAATCACCTTCCGTATATGGTTTGAAATTAACTCAATAGCAATGACGGAAATGACGATACTAAGTGTTACTAGTGCTACTGCATTATAGTTAAGGGTTTTGTAATAGAGGTCGAATGAGTACCCAATTCCAGTACCAGTTAAAATACCAACGAGTGTAGCACTTCTGATGTTCGTCTCGATCATAAACAAAATCCAGCTAATCATCTGTGGCAAACATTGGGGAATAACTGCTTTATAGACAATTTGAAAGTATGTGGCTCCAGTTGCTTGCAATGCTTCCACTGCACTGTGACTCGCTTCATCAATGGATTCGATAAATGCTCTCGTTAAGAATCCAACTGATCCAACAAATAACGCCAAGTAACCTGTTACCGAGTTTTGACCAAATGAAAGCAACAATATTAATGCCCAAGCAACGACTGGAATATTTCGTGCAACAGATGCTACGAAGCGTGCAAAAATGCCTAACACTCTGCTCGTTCCTGTTGTTTTAGATCCCATTAATCCTAAAAAGAGAGAAACAACAGTCCCAGTTGTCGTCGCTGCAATGGACATAAGGATAGTCTCGGCTAATTTTTCTAATATCTTCGGCAGTCTTTCTAGGGTTTCTTGGGTAACAATCATATTGGAGAATATCCAAGTAACGGCATTCGGTAACGTTGCAATTCCATGAATGATATTAAAGTTCGTTATGTCAGATGATAAATACGTCAAGACGATAATAATGGTGGCAAATAGTATCGTCTGCCATTTCCGCTGGTTTCTCATTACTTTTTCATTCACTTTGGTTGCTCCTTACACAGTTACTAACTGTCTTTTCTCTACAGTTTTTGTTCCATAAATTAAGTCTGTACTGTCTGTATTCAGTCTATAGCTTGGTCCATCAAATACGATGCTCCCTTTACTTAAACCAATAATGCGATCAGAATATTCACGTGCAACTTCCACTTGATGCAAATTCACGATGCAAGTAATATTAAGTTCCATCGTAATCATTTTTAAATAATCCATAATCACTTTGGATGCATTGGGATCAAGAGAAGCGATCGGTTCATCACAAAGAACGATTTTTGGCTCTTGAATAAGTGAGCGAGCAATACCTACACGTTGTTGTTGACCTCCACTTAGCTGATCGCATCGTTTATAAGCATGTTCTTCTATTCCTAATTTTTTAAGAAGGAAAAAGGCATGCTCCTTCTCTGCTTCTGAAAACCTTCCCAGAATACCTTGAAGCGTTGTTTTATATCCAAATCGACCATGTAGCACATTTTCTATCACCGATAAACGCGGCACGAGATTATAATGTTGAAAGATCATGCCAATGTTCGTACGCATTTTGCGTAGTTCTTTCTTGTTCAAAGTCCCTACGTCTAGACCATCAAAAATGACTTTTCCTTCATCGATTTCAACCATTCGATTAATACAGCGTAAAAGTGTTGATTTCCCTGCCCCTGATGACCCAATGATGGAAACAAATTCTCCTGCTCCTACCTCAAAACTAACGTCCTTTAAAACTTTCGTTTCTGCGTTATATGATTTCCCTAACTTCTCCACTTTAACTAAGGACATATGATTCGACTCCCTTTAAGCTAATTTATAAAATTAGAGCATGCACGTAATCGCATGCATACTCTAATTCCTTACTAATGCCATTCATTTTTTTATTTAGAAAGCTCACGAATTGGGTTAAACCATGCGTCTTCCACTTCTGCGAATCTTTCACTTTCCGTTTTGAAGAATAATCCTGGTTGTCCTGAATCTTTAGGAACAAAGATTTTTTCATTGTTTGCCACTTCATCTGAAGTGAATAGTTCTAGCAATGTATCATAATCCTCTTGACCTAAAGCTTCTAAATTTGCTGCGAATGGTGCGTTTAATACCGGAGTTACAGACATCAAAACAAATTCTTTACCTGGTACTGTGTTAAAAGGCTCTGCTGCGTCATCTTTTACTTTATAAACGGATCCAGCTTTGTTTTTTTCACCTTCCACCACATCTACGTAGTTTTCTACGCAAGTATCACAGAAAGCCGCTACCTCTGAATTGTTACTTAATAGATTTACTGCAGAACCTTGGTGTGAGTTACCGAATAATACTTGAGAGAAAAGAGGTCCGCCTTCCATCAAATCTTCTGGTACTAAATTTTCAAAGCCTGACTTCTCTGCATAATGAGCGATAATTGATGATGATGGAACCACAAATCCTGATGTTGAACTATTTGAAACAAATGACATACTTTTTTGTTCTAGTGTATCTAAAGAAAATTCTCCGTCTACTTTGAAATCATCTTGTGCATCTACATTTACAGCTAACCAGCTATGGTATAATGCATCATCTAACGTACCTGATTTACCAGTAGGTACAACTAATGGTTGAATAGCATCGTTTCCATTCTTAGCTTCGATATAACCTTGCGCTCCCATGAAAGCAAGATCTGCGTTGTTGTTTATTAATGTTTCAATAGCAATTGCGTAATCAGTAGTTAACTGATGTTCCACTTTTTTACCAGTAGCTTCTTCAATTACTCGACCAATTTCATCACGTGAAGATTTCATATCTGTACCAGATTCATTTGGGTACCAAGCGATTGTGATCACGT
Organism: Psychrobacillus sp. FSL H8-0483; assembly: GCF_038637725.1. Lineage (NCBI taxonomy): Bacteria > Bacillati > Bacillota > Bacilli > Caryophanales > Bacillaceae > Psychrobacillus > Psychrobacillus sp. FSL H8-0483. The sequence goes on along the minus strand of NZ_CP152052.1, from coordinate 247,619 downwards.
CGTCCACTTTCGACTCCTTCGCTCCAGCAGTTCCTTCTGAGCATGCAGATAACAATAGAGCAACTACTAAAAACAGGCTGATGATAGACCAATTTTTCTTCATTAATAATTCTCCTTTTCGCTAAATAAAATGGCAGTGCAAGATTCTTACCTAGTCGTACTTTTACATTTAAACATAAATTATTTTCCAATTGTGTAAATTTACAGTATCTTTAAATACTATTAACCTTCTTTACAACTCGTTGAATGAAGGGCTCACAATAGCCCCAATTTCAATAGTTGCTCCATACAAACCATGGAAATCTGTACCACCCGTCATGACCAATCCATATTTTCCAGCTATAACTTCCACCTTTTGATAGTCTTCATCTGTATGATCTAGATGATTCCGTTCTATTCCCCCTAAGCCAACCTCTACAAGCTCTGGAATAATGTCATAGGAATCTAACTGACCAGGATGCGCCACGACAGCTAGTCCTCCGTCTGCAACAATTGCTTGCACAGCTTCAAAAGCGTCTATATACTCGATATCCCCAGCAGCAACACCGTCTCCTTTAAATAACCTTTTATAAAGTTGATTATATTCAGAAGATGAATAGTCCGCATCGGTGAGATGGTGCATAATATGTTGTTTGTAAATGGTCTCGGAAGGCTTAGCGGTTTCCTTTATTGCCTCTATGTCCAGTTCATATCCAGCAGTTGTAATTTGTTCTATCTGCCAAATAGAATGAGCCTGACGTCGGTCCAGTAGCGGTTCGCAAATCTTCTGTATGTGGGTAGCATCCGGATGATAGTTATATCCCAGCACATGTACTTTACGGTTTCGATTAAAGTCGTAAGCTGAAATTTCAATACCAGGTATCACCTTTATGCCGTATTTTTCACCAAGTTTGATTATTTCAGGTAGGCCTTTAACCGTGTCATGATCGACAAAACTAATATGCGTTACCCCTTGCTTACTTGCCGTTTTCATTACCGATTCTACAAGATCTGAACCGTCCGAGTATCGACTGTGAACATGTAAATCAGCTTTCATTGCCAACAACTTCTTTCGCAACAGTCAGTTGCCTTGTTTGCATATCGAAAACCTTATCACAAAGACCTTCCATAAATTCGATATCATGAAAAATACCTACTAAGGTTGTTCCTTTGTTTTTCAACTTCTCGATGATTTCACGAACCTTTAGTTTTGATTGCTGATCTAGACTAGCAGTTGGTTCATCCAACAATAATAACCTTGGGTTTTTAACCGTTGCCATAGCAATGTTCAAGCGCAGTTTTTCACCGCCAGAAAAAGTATTTGGATAGCTGTCCCATAGTTTTGGATCTAATTCAAAATGAGTTAATGCTTTTTCCGCTTCTACAAGAGCAACTTCCTTTGATTCGCCCATTTCCAGTAAGGCATTTATAACGAGCTGTTTGCAGGTGGTTCTCGGCATGACATTTAAAAATTGGGACACGTAGCCAATTTCATACTTTCGTAAATACAACATCTGTCTTTCGGGAATGGTCGACAAATCGATGTCCCCAAAACGACTTGAGTTATATAAGATCCCGCCTGTATCGGGTAAATAGGAGCGGTAAATACTTTTCAATATAGTAGATTTCCCACTGCCACTCTTCCCTACAATTCCTATAAATTCTCCAGCTTCCAAGGAGAAATTAATATGTTCAATCGCAGGCATCGTTTTCCCTAAATGATGAATGGTGAATCGCTTGCCAAATTCCTTTATTTCTAGCATCGGCATATTGTTTCCTCCTCGCTTTACTATTTAATCCGGTAATTGGTTGTCGTTATTAAAACACCATTCACCATTGTTCCAGTTAGCATTGGATAACCGTCTTCCATTCTTTCAATCACAAGAAGGTCGGCTTTCTTCCCGACTTTTATAGAACCCAACTCATCGTCCATGCGTACAGCTTTTGCAGGATTTAGCGTGACCATCATAAACATTTTGTGTAAATCATTTCCGTGCTTTTCATGCAAATCAAATATGGCATGCAAGAGAGCAGCCGGGTAATAGTCACTGCAAAGAATATCTACACAATCATGCGCAATCGCTTCTGCTGCTGATAAATTGCCAGAGTGCGAACCACCGAGTAGCACATTTGGAGCCCCTGCAATGGTATGCAAACCGATTTCCTTCGCCCGTTTAGCAACCTCTAGTGTGATAGGGAACTCACTAATCGTTGTTCCGAATGATTTTACTAACTCTAATTTTTTTATATCGTCATCGTCATGTGATGCGACCGCAATCCCTCTTGATAAAGCGATATCTGCCACTTCTTTTATTTTTTCTATCGTTAAAAACTCCGTACTTTGTCGTTCCGCAATTAAAACATTCACATCATCATCTGAAATATCACGGTATCCCTTTAAAGTTTCACGGTACACTTCTAGATTGCGATATTGCCCTTGCCCTGGTGTATGATCCATAAAAGATAATAAATGCACTTTGCCATCTTCCATATTTCGAACAAGTGTATCAATCTCATCGACATTATCAATTTCAAAACGTGCATGTAAGCGATGGCGGATTAAGTGCAGCTCGTTATGCGTTGCGTCAATGGCATCCACCATTCGTTGGATATTGTTCGGATTACGCATCGGTTTATGGGTAAAAACGTCTTCACGGTAAAAAGATAGGGAATGGAACATTGTCGTAATCCCATGGCTAATCAATATTTTTTCAGCTTCTCGTAAACTAATATTGAAATCCATCATGCTAGTCGGTCGCGGTGACGCAATCGTCTCAATATAATCAGAATGGATATCGATAAATCCAGGAGAAATATATCCACCTCTTGCATCTATTAGGTGTGCCTTTGAATAAGTTGCAACTTCTTCCTGTGGGATAATCGCTTGAATGATTTCATCTGCCACGACAACCGCAAATCCTTCGATAATTGCTTCTTCCGTTATGATTTTCCCGTTATGAATAATGTACAAAGTGGTCGATCCTCCTATAATAATGAGTAAACTAATTGTTGCGTGTACTCATGTTGTGGGTCTTCTAAAACTTGATCTGTTAATCCCTCTTCGATAATTTTTCCGTTCAGCAAGACAATCGTGCGATCTGCAAGCATGCGGATCACCGCTAGATCATGCGATACAACGATCATACTGATACCTAAATCCCGTTGTATTTTTTTAATTAAATCCAGGACATTTGCTTGTACAGATAAATCGAGACCAGTTGTTACTTCATCCAAAAATAAGATTGGTGGATTATTCGATAAAGCCTTCGCAATTTGAACTCTCTGTTGCATCCCACCAGAGAAATTTCGTGGTTCTTCTTTCATTCGATGCAAAGGAATATGCACGCTTTCCAGTAGCCTTTTGCTCGTTGCTTCCATTTCCGCTACGTTTCGATTACCTGCCGCAATTAGTTTTTCCGCAATATTACCGACAGAAGAGAAGTTCATTTTCAAACCATGCATTGGATTTTGATACACCATGCCATAAATATGGTTTCGAATGGAACGTTTTTGCTGGGAAGACAGTTCAAAAACGTTTTGCCCTGCTAATATCGCGTCGTTGATATATACATCTCCTGAAGATACCTCTGCATCAAAATACAAACATTGCATCATCGTAGATTTTCCGCTTCCACTTTCCCCAACAATCCCTAAAATTTCTCCGGGATACAAATCGAATGAAATATCTTGGCATGCATAAACCGTGCCGCAATGCTTACAGAAGTTTTTCTCCAGTTTTCTCGTCTCAAGTTCCGAGCATTCTCGACATCCTGTGCCAAATTGCTTTCGTAAGTTTCTGACTTCTAATATTGGTTCCTCATGCATAGCTGGTTTGCACCTCAGCTTCCTCTTTCTTATTCAACTGATCCATACAGTAGCTTGTGTCGTTACATTGATAGATGGTTTTTCCTGTTTGATGATCAATCAATTCATCCAAAAAGATCTCTGTTGAACCACATAAATGACAATGCTCACCTTCAAACGATTCCACCGTAAATGGATAGTCCTCAAAAGCAAGAGATTCGACATTTGTATAAGGTGGTACAGCATATATTTTCTTTTCACGACCTGCCCCAAGTAAGATTAAAGCTTCCGATTGATGCATCTTTGCGTTATCAAATCTAGGGATCGGGCTAGGTGCCATCACATACCGCTGATTCACGTATACCGGGTGATCTGCAGCTGTAGCCGTCTTGCCGTATTTCATAATTTGTTCGAATAACATTAACCACACACCACTATAATCATCTTCGGAATGCATTCTTTTTGTTATATATTCTCTTGCTTCCACTTTTCGAAGTGGCTCTGGTTCCGGAACTTGCAAAACAATAATTTGCTCTTTTGTTAGAGCAACTTCTGGTATACGGTGCCTTGACTGAATAATATCAGCGTCTTCCGTTTGATCCGTTAGCTCTACACCAGTTGTTTCTTGGACCAGTTTTTTTATATTGACCGCATTGACCGACTCGTCTGCTCCTTGGTCAATCACTTTTAGTACATCCGTCTTCCCAATAATCGAAAGAGTGATCTGTAATCCACCTGTACCCCAACCACGTGCAATCGGCATTTCTCTTGAAGCAAATGGCACTTGATATCCGGGAATTGCTACTGCTTTCATAATGGCACGACGAATTTCCTTTTTAGATCCTTCATCGAAAAAAGCAAAATGAGTTTTAGCTTTCAATTTTCTGCACCCCTTTCTTCACTTGGCGCATACTGTCTAATTTAGATTGGAACGTAACATAATGCGGTAATTTCAAATGAGAGATAAAACCGGTCGATTCCACTGAATCTATGTGCAATAAAACAAATTCTTCATCATGAGTTGGGAAATCAGATTCTGTATGCTCGAGACATTGATCTAAAATACTCATAGCAATAGCCTTCGTTTCATTTTGTCCATAACAAATGCCATAACCGATTTCAAACTCCAGTACATATTCGTTGTTTTCATTTTTCACTTTCGTTGGAACAAACGACTCCACTTCGGTCACCGTGATTTCTCCGATATAAAACTCTTCTTCTTTGCTCTGCTCGGTCTCGTTTGGATGTTCTACATAAATCGGAACAGCACCTACACGTACCTCTCCAACAGTCGGATGAACTTGCCCATATCCTCTTAGTGAGGCGTATCCTAGAGATGTAACAGCACCTGTTTGCCCTCGCGTTAGCACTTGCAGCCTCTCACTACGCGTTGTTGGAAATTGTAAACTTTGCTTTGTAATATCGATAGGAGGTGTGTTATTTGCTTCGTGTTTTTCGAAAAGTCCTTCTTCACGCAAATAATCCACTACTTTAGGGAAATACATAAGTTCTTCCAACTTCTCTATATTTTGCAATTCTTCTTGGTAATTCTGTAGCCATTGCATGTTATCTTCTGTGTTTTCTTTTATTAGATCAAAGTCTAGCAATCTGTGGGTGTAATCATATGTTGCACCTAATAATTGACCACCTGGGATATCTTTAAAACTTGCAGAAATTCTTCTTTCGACGAACATCGTTTCCGATTCAACCGTTTGACTGTAATAGGGACGTGGCAAGGTGGAACGATGAGCACGCATAAGGAAAACCGCTTCCTCCATACTTCCTTCTGCTTGCTTAATCGCTAATGCAGCCAAGTAAGGGGAATACAAACTACTTTCAGACATCAATTGATCTACCATTGCACGCATAGTCGACATAACTGTGTTTATTTCTATGATTTCTTTGCCTTTTAGACGTTCAAACTTTAATCGTTTAATAGAAGCTTCAATTGCCTGAGTACCACCTTTTACTGGAACGTAACCCATTAGTTCACCCCCATCATGTTTACGGAAGTCGTCCGAGGAATGCATACGATTTGTGCATTCGAATCCGTGAAAATTAAATCTATTCCCAGTGGATATTCCTTCGTTCGTTCATTTCTCGCTTGCCACATAGATGGCTTAAAGCTCGTGTCCAATTGAGATGTATGTTGGATTCCGGGTCCAGTTAAAGTCAATTCACCTGCATTAGATAACGGAGAACTCTCGATAATCCATGTCGATGATTGCTGCGGATCAATGAGGTTGCCATTTTTACATTGTAGTAACGCAGTTTGAATTGCCGTATCTGTATCTTCACGCAGTACAATGACAAAGTCTGCTTCATTAATCGGTGCATATCTTGCAGATGTATATTCTGAAATTTTTTCTATTAAATTTTGTTGATCTTTTGAAAGAATGTGAAATGTAACTTCTGCATCTAGAAATGCCATCGCAGTTAAGATGGTCGCTTCATTACACGGAAGATTGAAATCCACTCGTTCTGCTAGTTCAGATAAGGTGGAAATCGTTCCAGGTCGTGACATACTGTGCAATATTTTTCTGTAAACTTGCTGCAAATCATGTACTTGATCAATCGCCATACTATCTCTCCTGGTCATTAATTTTGTCTTTTTCGCTTAAACTTCCATTGTTTCAAAGTTCACTATGGTCTTGAAAAGTTCCGATTGCTTTGTGGCACGCTCTTTTACGATTTGTTTTTCCGCCTTTATTAAGGAATCTTCCCAAGTGATGGTTTCAGGTATTTCCGCTTTATATGCTGCATCGATAATCGCTAAATGTTTGGCCAGCTCATCTTTCATGCCAACAACAATACCGATTCCAATGCGGTTATTTATCTCTACTTTTGCTTCTGTAATAAGGACTTCTCCTATATAAAATAGTGAGTTTTTTGCCGTTTCACGCATTTTGATCATTGTTAATCCATATTGCGGTTCCAGAATCTCACGGCATTCATAGGTATCGATAATGGATTCTGCAAACTGTTGTGCCAAGTGGCCATCTCCTTGAATGAGAATCTCGGTTCTTCTTCTTCGTTTCATATGGTTGAATCCTCCTTTGCAAACTCATCGTAACTTGTCGCCAAGTGCTTGTGTTTTAAGGTATCGTAAATGTTTTGTAAATTTTCTTAATAATTAGGTGAAAAATGTTAGCCTGCTAAACAAAAAACAGGTAGAGGACAATCTTGTCCTTTACCTGTTCGTTAGTTAATCCATTGTTATATCATATTTAAATTTATCGCTTCGATAGAGTATTTTCGTATGCTCTAGTACTTTGTTGGAGTGTACATCAATACAATCGCTCTCGACTATAATAAGGGGCACCATACTTTTACAAGATAACAGTTGCTGTTCTTCAGAAGTTGGAAATGTAATGCTTAACATACTTTTTTTACTTGTAAATTCCTTGTAACCGAAATTTCGATAGTAAGCAAACATAGACTCTATCGCTGGACCGTCTTCTGCGATTTCTGGAAACATCTTTTTACTGACGAATGAATAATGAATCGCCATCGGTTCCCCATTAATATAGCGTATTCTCCCTACTTTATAGACCTCTTCCTCTTCGTCTGAGTTTAAACTTCTATAAATATGTTCATTATAGACAATCTTTTCACACACATTATTCTCTGTTTTTAATTCATATCCCGCTTGCTTCATTTTATCTGTAAAGCTAGTTTTACCAGTTAGGTGTAATTGAATTGGAATAGATTTCTCTTTTAAGTAACGTCCTTTGCCTTGCTCCGAAAAAATGTATCCTCGTTCTTCTAATTTTGTCAGTGCATTTCTTACAGTCATTCTAGGTACTCGATACTTTTTTGCAAGTTCGTTTTCAGAAGGAAGTTTTTCCCCATGTTTAATTGCCTTTGAAACGATACGATGCATGATGTCATCAATTATTTGAGTTTCCATATCTACTGAAATAAGAACCCTCTCCCTTTTCCATCGATTTTAAACCATTCTGAATCAATTTCATAATTCCAATTTACATGAAAAAAACACGAAGGAAACTAAAGAAATATATATTTTACGCAGAATAAAGTATATTTGATTTCCGCTATAGGCGGACGCTTTCCGCGGGGTGAGAGAAAGCTAGCAGAAAACTCGAAGTTGCTAAGCAGCAATATTAATACATTAATCGAAAAAAACAATTCCAATATAACCAGTTTGGTCAAGCAAATGGAGGAAATCACACACTCTAACGAGCAATCCCAAACAAAGCTACAACAAGCTAAAAACGGTTTGGTCACTGTAAAATTTGAAGTGGAAAACTATGTGGATATGTTTGGGCGCAACAAAGAGGATTTAGACAAAATCGTCCAGTCCATCGAGGAAATAAGCCAAACAACGGAAGGTTTGTCACGACTGACATACAGCCTGTTACAGAAAGCAGAACAGAATAGATAAGAAATGAGACTAGCCTTCGAACAAACATGCTTATGTTAGAAGGCTGTTTTTTTAAAAGGCTGACGACACTTGCTCTAGTTAACGAAAGTATGAAAATAGCTATAGAATAAGATAGGTATCTACGTAAATTAGATTACCACCCCATGGAATACATGATGATCATTTCAACTACTACAACAACCAGAAATACGACTGCCAGCATACTTTTACTTGAGAAATACAGGGCCGCTATAGCTAATGCAAATATAATAAGCTGCAATATAATTCGTACCGGGATGGACACAGGAATAGATGCTTTTGGAGCGATGAAGGTCCCCCAAAAGATTGCAACAAGAAGAGGGGCGCCTATACCTAACAAAATTTTTATGAACCAACCTCTGTTCAAATGAAACCCCCAATAGGAGAATGCTGCAAGTGCACATAATTCCATCAGAAAAAAGATACCTAGTACCGTATATTGAACAAAGACCATGATTACCTACCTCCTAGTTTTCTTTCCATTCTTAAAGTGTATTCCTCTAGCTGATCTGCCGGATGAAGCACTGCATTCCCATGACATATTTCCAACTGTTTTGGTTTTAATTCCCCCACAATAGAGCTGCTTTTTACCGCTTGTATCATATCTGCTGTAAACGAAGACATCGGCGGTTGAAGCTTACCTTTCTTAGAAGTGAAGAGATCTCCACCTAACAATATTTGATCTTTTTCATGGTAGTAAACGACGTGACCGGGTGAATGGCCGGGCGTAAAGAATGGTGTAAGTCCACCTATCGATTTTAAGTTGCCATTCTCACCCTCTAAGAGTGGATGAGATAATTGTTTTGGTAAGTTATGTTCCAGTTTTTTTCTTTTTGGGTAGATAATATCTCCCTGCATATAGGGAATTTCAACTCGATGTGCGTATATTGGAACTTCATACTTGTTCAAGATAGCTTTCACAGCCCCAACATGATCCGAATGTCCATGGGTTAAGAGAATTCTTTGTAAAGGACCGGCATTTAATTGGTCAATGAATTTTATGATTCCTTTTGCCATCATCGGCATGCCCGCGTCTACTAACGTGACACCGTCCTCATCCACAACAACCCATACATGAATTGGAATGATCATCCACATTTTTAAACTCCAAATATGTTCAGAAATCTTTTTTGCTCTCATCATTTTATCCCCTTACTTCAATTTTTCTTTAAAGCCTAATAGAAGAATTTCGATTGCTAGGTCAAATGTTGGTGCCAATCTTTCCATTAATACGTCCAGCGGTTCATGCTGATACGAGTATGTGCTTAAAATGCCATTCAAATGGAAATAATAAATACGAGAAAAAGCGAGTAATTGGTCGTTTTTTGAAATTATTAAGCATTCCTGAAGAACAAATTTCATCAGTTCAAATATTTCAATTCGAAGTTTATTAATTTCCAGTTCAGGCTCTTCGACATCTACTCTAGAAGATTTTGCGTTGAAAAAAATATCGTACATATTTCTATTTTTTAAGCAAAAGTGGATATATTCGAGACTAATTCTTTTTAGTTTGTCTTCAGCTGTTAATGTATTCTTACTTGCAATTTGGTGTAATTGGTTGTGCAACTCTTGAAGTGGTGGCATAGAAAGTTGGTGAAGCAGCGCTTCCTTATCTTTAAAGTAAAGATAAATCGTTGTATGCGAACACTCTGCAGCCTTTGCTATTTCACGGATTGTTACGGCATCATAACCTTTTGCAGCAAATAAATTTCCAGCAGATTCCAAAATCATCATTTTTGTTTCTTCCGAACGTTTCTCTTGTTTACTTTTCATTTAATTATTTCATCCTCCACTAAACTAACCATTGGTTATATTATAACCAGTGGTTAGTTTAGTGTCAAAATAAAGACGGGGCTGTCCCTAAAATCATACATTGACTGAGAGATGGTCCCTTTTCCAATGTATTGATTTCCGTTCCAGACGGACGCTTTCCGCGGGCATGGCTTCAGTCTCCTCGTCGCTCTCGCTCCTGCGGGGCCTTCAGCTCATGCTATTCCCGCTGGAGTCGCCGTCTTCCACTACAATCAATTGCCTACAAAAAAATAGTAGTTTAATGAAAAGTATACAAAAAACAGGTGTAGAAAAAGACTCGTTTTTCTACACCTGCTTCAATTTATGGGCTTATTTGACAGCCCCATCCTCTATTAACCTAAAATATCTCGTTTATTATAAGTGATGAATCCAAAGATAGATAAAACAATTGCAATGATTAATAATACCGAAACTGCCATAAAATCCATTTCTTCTACTGGAAGCTGTGGAATATGACCATATGGTGAAAGATTCCTCAACCAATCCGGAAATTGAAGTAACGCCCCTAAGTAAACTACAATAAATGAATAAATAAAATACAACCATGTAATGCTTGTATTTGTAGGTCGAAATCCTACTAAAAATACCGCTAAACCAATCATCGTCCAGATTGCAGGTAAATAAACCATTGCTGCTTTAAAAATTGTACTAAAGGAAATGGCATCCTCCATCACAACTACACTTGAAAACCACAGTCCGAGAACTGCTAATAAAAGCATTACAATGCTAGTAACTATTGAAATTATAAAATAACTTCCCATTGTCCGCGATCGTGATACCGCACGGCTAAGTATATGTTCCGTATAATTCTTCTTTTCTTCACCTTTCAGCTTAAAAACTACTAGGAGAGCCGGTACTGTACAAAACATTGCTATGACCGTCATTAACATTGGTATAAATTGTTCTGTTAACGTAAACCCTTCGACGGGTGTTATTAGAGCTTCCATCATTTCTACATCTTTGAAAAAGGATTCTAAATCACCTAAAACAGACCCATAGGAAGCCCCCAATAGAAACAAACCAATTGCCCAAGCAATTAATCCAGTACGTTGAATTCTTAGCGCTAGACCAATCGGACTCTGCAAAAATGGCGATGCATGCACTTTGCCCGGTTTTGCAGGTAAAAATCCCGCATCTAAATCACGAATGGAATTTAGGTAGAATGCTAGCACCAATAAAAGTATCGCTAAAGTGATCACTAATATAATAGGCATCCAGTAATTGTGGACATATACTTCCGCTTTTAATACGATTCCTAGTGGGGAAAACCAGGACAGTGTTGCATTCCCAACATCACCAATTGCTCGGATGAAATACGCAAGTCCAAGTACTGCGAAACTTAATCCTATTGTCCCACGAGAGTTCTCCGAAAGCTGGGCAAATATTGCGGTCGCCGCTGCGAAAAAAATTCCAGTTGCACCTAAAACTGCTCCATATAAGAAGGAACCTTCTAAATCTAAACTCTCAATTCCTAATGAATACAATCCAAAACCCACTATTATTGCTAATAACACATTCGTGCCACTGACAACTAGGATAGTTGCACTTAAATTCGACAAACGTCCAACTGGTAGGGCGCGGATCATTTCCAACTGCCCATCTTCCTCCTCTGAACGAGTATGTCTAGCAACAAGTAAAATACTCATGATGGCAACCGCTATAGCACTGAAAAGCAACATTTGATGAGCCATCATCGCTCCATTCGTATAATTATCTAACCCTCCACTATGACCAACCATCGCCGTCATAGCTGGGTTCCTCATTGTTTGTGCGATTGCCTGTCTTTCCTCCTGATTTTGGTACAAATCCGAAAAGGAAATGGCTGTGCTGAAAGTGATTAGCACTAAAGCGATTATCCATATAGGAATCCGTAGACGATCTTGGCGTAATATAAAACGTACAAGCATCCCTGTATGTTTTAATGGTTGCTTTGACATTAGGATACACCTCCGACTCCTTTATAGTGGCGCATAAACAAATCTTCTAAAGTTGGTGGTGCACTTTCTAATCTCACTATGCCGAACTGGCTAATATGTCTTATCACAACATCCAATTCTTCTGTATCTACTTGGAACGAAAGAGTTTGGTTCTTTTCTTCTATTGTATAAACACCATTTAATTCACTTAATCCGATCATTGGTTGTTTCGTTTCGACCAGTAAATTTGTTCGTGTTAAATGACGTAATTGATTTAGACTACCTGTTTCAATTATTTTCCCCTGGCGAATGATTCCTACTCTATCACATAATTTTTCTACTTCCGATAATATATGACTGGAAAGTAGAATGCTTTTTCCTTCTTTCTTGGAGTCCAGAACACAATCCTGGAACACTTTTTCCATCAATGGGTCAAGTCCAGATGTCGGTTCATCTAAAATGTATAGATCCGCATCGGATGCAAATGCAGCTACTAACGCAACTTTTTGTCGATTCCCTTTAGAGTAGGTTCTACATTTTTTAGATGGGTCTAATTTAAACTTTTCAATCATTTCTTCCCGTCGGCTTTTATTTCTCGCTCCACGTAATTTCATAAATAGGTCGATTACTTCTCCGCCTGTTAAGTTTGGCCATAAGTTAACATCGCCTGGCACGTATGCCAAGCGCTTATGTATATCCACAGCATCTTTCCAAGCATCCAGTCCGAAAATAGTTGCTTCTCCCTCCGTAGCCTTAATCATACCTAGCAAAAGACGAATGGTGGTGGATTTACCTGCTCCATTAGGGCCGATGAAACCATACACTTCCCCTTCCTTCACATCGAGATCCACATGATCTAAAGCAGTAAATTTTCCAAACTTCTTTGTTAAGTTTTTTGTATTAATTATCGTCATGTTTCTCACTCTCCCTTTATTTATAAAAAAAGGTACGCATCATGTCTAAATAACTAAAAAACTCCTCAATATAAGATTCATAATTGATTGCACTTAAATCTTGACCTTTCAAACGGAGTTTTACCTCATTTTCATAACCTTCAACCGCCCATCGAATCAAGTTAAATGCTTTTGGAACGTCTATATTTTCTTTAAAAAATGAGTATTCCAAATTCCCGTAAATTTTTGTGTATCCATCGTTATGTAACGCTTCTATCCTAGACTTTACGTTTGCATCGATTTGATCATTCGATAATATGGTACCTATAAAGTTTATTGCTTCTGGATACTTTGATAGGAAATCCATTTTGACTACTACGATTCGTTTCATACGCTCAAACAAATCCGGTTCTTTTCCATCTATTGCTCCGAAATACTCTTCTTCCACGATTACAAGACAATAGTCAATTAAGTACGAATACAGATCTAGTTTATTGTTGAAATAATAAAAGAGCATTCCTTTACCAATCCCTGCTTCCTTCACTATTTGATTGGTAGAAGCTTGGTCAAAGCCCTTTTCCCTAAACTCTTTTAGAGCAGCTTCTATAATTCTTTTTTGCTTACTGGAATCCAGACTTTCAAATGTTTTTGTGATTTCTAGTCTCCTCCTATCAATGATTATTTTATTGCTAAAAAAATAATTATAGACCAGTGTGGTCGATATAATTTTACCATATTTTCAGCATTTGATTTTCGATAAGAGGAAAATTTTAGTCATCTTAAAAGCCCCAGAAACAGGTAGTAATGGTTTCTGGGGCTTAGTTCTTCATTTAATTTTTCGAAGTTTCTTAAAGGTGTCTAGAGATAATTTGTTTTAGCTTTTCATTTAAATTCGGTAAATCTTGTGTAGTAATGGAAAGTCTAATATGACTCTCATCCGTTTCAAGTGCTTCGGAAAGAAACCCTCCTAATCCTCTTGCTCTACGATCTACTTGCATAAGGATCTCTGCGGATTGTTCAGTTTGTGAAAGGAATACAATCTCCAATTCATCTAATCTTCCTCTATATAAACTGCTCGTTGGAATGAATTCGAACTCTTGAACAAATGGATACGTAGTACGTATTCTTCTAGAAGCTTGTTCACATTCCGCTTTACGTAATCGGAAGCCGAGTTGTTCTACTGCTTCTAAAATTTGCTCAGCAAGTCTTGTTGGTCGAACTTCTATATAGTCTTTATCTGTCGGATCTACTGCATTTTTAATATCTAGTCCTGTGCTCACCCATACTCGTGTATTTCCAAGTGTTACAGGCGTTTCAACTGGAAGCTCTAAAGAAAATGGAATTACTTTCGTTTCGTTTGCTCCAATTGTAAACGGTTCATGGACCTTATACGATTTCACTGAAGCAACAGCTGTATATTTTTTATCATCTGATTCTCTGATATACGTAGTATTCGCTGTTAAGTAGATGGAGTCAATTTGTTGTTCAATATTCCCTCCATACACTTCCACTTCCCCATTCATCATTTCTCCAGCTACATACGTAGATTTCTCTAACTTCGTTTCTACTTTCGCTCCACCAATCCCAACGCTCGCTAGTACTTTATTAAAAAATGACATAAGTAGATTCTCCTTTGCAGTTTTAATGTTATTCAATTACTATACGAACTTAGTAAATAAAGGTTCCAAAATATTCATTCCTACATGAAATGTTTTATTGATTCATTTTTGATAAGGATATTCAAGTTCTGAGTAGTCATTTATAAAGAGTAAATACTCTATATTCGAATCGCCATTCCAGGATGTACTACTATTTAAATTACGATCCGGATAAGTTATTTCATCCGATTTATCAATGGTATTCCAACCAAAATATATATCCTGCTGAGGAGTATAGAAAGGGAAGAATGGGTCAGGTTGCTTGGCCGAATTTAATTTATTTAAGGAGTCAATAACAGAAACCCATTCGTTCGATATCGGCAAGCTTCCATAGGTCGTTTTAGGAAGGGAAATCTTCTCTTCCATTTGTACCCCTGGAAAGTAATGATGAACGTTATCGGTGACATAATAATTCCTCTTTTTAATTAAGTATAGATTCATATAGTTTAGCTGTTCTGAAGAAGCGGAATTCCATACAAAGTGATAAGTAGAGGGATCATTATTATTTATTTTCCAAACCCGCACATTTCCGTTTGTATCCATAAATTCAACCATCCATTTGTGATGTTTCCACACCCAGAAACTTATACCATAATGGTCCTCTTCCGAGATAAAGGGAACAAATGCATGCTCTTTATCCAAGTAAATAACTTCTTGAATAATACTTGCAGAAACTTCAGGAAACAGGCTATTCATCTCTTTTACTAATTGTTCGTCCGTCGGAAAAGGATTAGGCTTTGAAAAATAAAACCAATAGATAAGGACAACTGTCAGTAGGAATACGATACTTCCAAAATAAATGAAGATCTTTTTCTTCATGCTATTTCGCCTCCCCTAACAAGGAGTCTTCGGATCGAAAATATATGTCCTTTTTAGGGGTTGAAATTAAGAGCCCTTTTCCGTCACCTTCTACATAAATACTCGTTTGAAGACCGCTCCCCCATTTTGGGGAGGTATTCACTAGCATATATGGAAATCGTTCGTTCCTTCTATTTGGCTCGGCATTCATATACGTCTCGTTATACCATTCGTCACTATAAATCATTTCTTGACTCATACTATTCAATTGTCTTTGAAAGTTTTCATGACTAAAAGAACGTTCCTGCCCAGATGGATGAATAGTAATTATGAAAGCATTTTCTACATGTGACATATAAGTTGCTAGTTCATCTTCCGAATACAGTAAGTAATTTATCGGTATTGCTATTAATGTAGACGCTAAGATAATATAGTTAGCAAAAAAGCCTAACCAAGCAAAGGGTTGATATTTCTCCCACTGTTCTTTGTTTCTATTTAAAAACCCATACATAACCCATACTCCAAGTGGCAAGATGGAAATCTTCAAGAACGTACCAAATACAGTAAAATGAAAAGAAAATGAAAAGAGACCAATCAAGATGACCACAATCATTTTCCATAGCTCTGGTTTCATCAATTTATTTTTATACAAACGATTTGCAATAATACCGACTGTAATCCAAGCCAAAACTATAGTGAATATCTCCACAATGTTTCCATTCCACAAGAAAAATCCCCCCCTTCATCAAGTCTATATCCATAATTTCTATATTAATCCAACTATCACCTCTTTTTTAAAACTAGATCAATTAAAATCCCTTTTAATCAAAGCAACTTCTTTCAGCTTAGAAATAGGCTTTCTAAGGTATTAAACAACTTTTTGGAATAATACTACATAATAATTATGTATTGTCTGGCTACTTCATATGGACCTCTCTTTTGTAGTCCCTGCAGAAAGAATATCATTTTAATATTCCTTATGCTTTTCGTGCAAAAAAATTACTGTTTGCAGTACTAGGTTTGTCAGTTGCTATGGGATTAGGTACATATACAGCACCTTCTCCATTTATTTCCGCTATTATGGTGGCAATTGTCGGAGCATTCGTTACGTCATGCAAATGAACACTTAGAAATGAAAGCAGGTGTATTATCAGACGAATTAATAGAGGGGATTCGATCAATCGCGAAATCTATTGACAATAAAGGGCATAAACCAACCCAGTCAGTTGAAATACGGGATGACAATTTAGAAACTTTGTATGATTTATTCAACGAGGCAAGTACCATTGCAAGTAAACCAATTACTAATATTCACCGGGAAATAATTATTTCCAAGCCTTCTCTTCGCGTTGTCCTTAGTGGAGCTTTCGATATTTGTTGCAGCTATAGTTGCACAGTCATTTGATTTTAATCGTTTGTTTTGGGTGACCTTATCCTGTAGGAATGATTATAGAATGGATCGACAATAATTTTACGTATTCTTCTACTTATATGGCAGAGCAGTTATTAGCTATTCTTCATTATAATCCTGTCGAAATACGCGTAAACTAAAATTGGTGAGGAGTAACTGAAGCTACTAAGAAGAATCTAGTTCACCGCTCCCTCGCATTATCTCAAGTAGTGATTAATAAGTCTGTTGTTTATAGATTTTTCATACATACTTTAGAAATTTTTAAGGATTGCGTGTTATGGTTCATATAGTTTCTTATACATTTGATAAATAGTGATTGTGAGGTGATTAAAAATGTCAATTAAAATGCGATTTCTATTGTCCTACGTAGGAGTAATACTTTTTTCATTCACATTATTGCTAGCAGCTGGCTTTTTAATTATTTTTTCGATAACGGGTGATATAAATTCTATCGAGCATTTTTATAAAAAGACTTATGTTCAAAAACCTTTGACTACGGTTGAAGAAAGTGCTTTTCTAGACTTGAAGCTATTAGCTAAAAATAATCCTTCCCAGCTTCTAGACGAAGAGCAACTAAAAAGAATTGAACAAGAAGGTATCAATCTTGTAGTTAGAAAAGAAAATAATGTCGAGTACGCTTCCCCCACTCTTGATAAGCAAGCATTGTCTATCTCTCTCCCTGGATTTGAAGAAACAAATATAAATACGCGAGATTCGATAAAAATCGATAATTCTTTTTTCACATATGTGAAATTCGACTTTTATTTTCCAGATAAAAGCAAAGGAAGTATATTTGTATTGAGAAAGGCAAGTTCCTATGCCGAGTTGGCTAAGGAGTTGTTTCCAATTTTATTTGGCCTATTACTATTTCTGTTTATAGTAATTATTGGACTTTTAAACTATTTAGTATCGCGAAGTATTATCCTTCCCATATCTATTCTGACAAATGGTGCACATCGAATAAAATCAGGAGATTTAAGCTTTGAAATCAAAGCCACTTCGAATGATGAAATCGGACAGTTAAATAGGTCTTTTGAAGAAATGAGAATTAAATTAAAAGAATCTGTAAATCTTCAGCTACAGTATGAGGAAAATCGGAAAGAACTACTATCCAATATTTCGCATGATTTGAAGACACCCATTACCTCGATTATTGGATACGTTGAAGGAATAAAAGACGGTGTGGCTAATACCCCTGAAAAAACGGATAAATATTTATCCATCATTCACTTAAAAGCAAAAGATATGGATTCATTGATAGACGAATTGTTCTTGTTCTCCAAATTAGACTTAAAAAAAGAACCCTTCTCTTTTGAAATCATCGAACTGAATCAGTATATGCGAGACTATGTAGAAGAACTTCATTTAGAACTACTTCAAGACGGAATTAAAATTGAATTTGATCTAATGCATAAGCCGATGTACGTGGCAGCAGATAGAGAGAAACTAAAAAGAGTAATGGTTAACCTAATTAACAATTGTGTGAAATATATGGATAAAGTTCAGAAGAACATTACCATTTCTCTAATTGAAGGAAATAATGATATCACTATTAAAATCACAGATAACGGTCAAGGAATAGAACCTTCCGCTTTACCTCATATTTTTAATCGTTTTTACCGAGCTGAACAATCTAGAAACTCACAAACAGGTGGAAGTGGCTTAGGACTTGCGATTGCAAAACAAATTATCGTGGAGCATGGTGGAGAGATTTGGGCAACGAGCGAATTAGGAAAAGGTACAAATGTTTTCTTTACCTTAAGGAAAGGAAGTTAAAATGAAAAATATCTTACTTATTGAAGACGAAGTTAGTATCGCAGAATTACAAAGAGATTATTTAGAAATCAATAATTTTACTGTCGATATGCAGCATACTGGTGATGCTGGACTCCAACATGCCCTTCAAGGTAACTATGACTTAATTATTCTAGATATCATGCTTCCAGGAATAAGTGGATTTGAGATATGCAAACAAATACGTGCTGTCAAGAACATCCCTATATTATTTGTTTCTGCCAAAAAGGAAGATATCGATAAAATTCGAGGTCTTGGTTTAGGTGCTGACGATTATATTACAAAGCCTTTTAGTCCAAGTGAGCTGGTTGCTAGAGTTAAAGCACATTTGGCACGATATGAACGCTTAGCCGGAAATCAAAACAAATCAAACACAATCTATATTCACGGAATATCCATTGATAAATCATCACGTAGAGTCCATATAAACGGGGAAGAAGTACCATTTACAACAAAAGAATTCGATTTGTTCGTTTTTCTTGTAATGCACCCAAACCAAGTGTTGAGCAAAGAGCAACTTTATGAAAACATCTGGGGTTTTGAGTCAGCTGCAGATGTTTCTACTGTAACCGTCCATATTGGAAAATTACGTAGCAAAATTGAAAGAGAACCTGCTCATCCGAAATTACTAGAAACCGTTTGGGGAGCCGGATATCGCTTTAATGTTTAAATAATAAGCTTTACCAGGGGCTGTCTCTAAAGTCATACATTGACTGAGAGATGGTCCCTTTTCCAATGTATTGATTTCCGTTCCAGACGGACGCTTTCCGCGGGCATGGCTTCAGTCTCCTCGTCGCTTTCGCTCCTGCGGGGCCTTCAGCTCATGCTATTCCCGCTGGAGTCACCGTCTTTCACTACAATTAATTGCCTACAAAAAATAGTAGTTTTAATAAAAAGTATACAAAAAACAGGTGTAGAAAAGACTCTTTTTTTACACCTGCTTCAATTTATGGACTTATTGGACAGCCCCATTTTTTTATTTATATTAAGAAATGTTATTAAAAAGTTTATCCTTTTTTAAGAAATTGATTAGTTAGATTTTAGGATTTAGGACTAATATAGTTTTTAGGAATAACAAGTCTACAAATAGCAACACACAACTAAACTGAGGAGATGTCATCATGAAAAAAGCAAAATTATTATCACCTATACTACTTGGATTGACATTAGCAATAACAGGTTGTAATACGGAAACACAAAACAATCAAAGTGAACAAAAACAAGAACAACCTCAAAAGGAAACACAAAACGAAGCACAAATCTCGGATTTACAAGCGTTAAATGCGATGACATTACAAATAACATTCTCTACGCCATTATTGGAAGAAGACGTTAATCCAGATAATCTGGATATAATAAAGAAAAACTTTGAATTTGATCATGAGTTAAGCTTAGTCAATGTTCCTAGATTAAAAATCGGTTCGGAAAGCACATATATTATTCCTGTTACCATACAAAAACCAGGAACAACTTATACTGTTATCTATAAAAATGGAGAAAAACAATCCTTTGAAGCAAGTGAAGAAAAAATTAATTTAAGCCAAACCAAACAAGTTACAAACGATACGTTTGAAATTGAATCTTTTAAGGAAGATGGCGTAACAGATTATGCGAATATTATTGAAGCATATAAGGCCGGTAGAGGTGATCTTTCTTTTCAAGTAGATGACGAAAATAAAGATGACAATGGAAACCAATATCAAGTGATATCTTCTTTACGAGATCGTACAGTATTAATTACAGCAGATAATGGAGAAGAAATTACAGCGAATTATGTACCCTTTACCCAAGCAGCAGATGGTAGACAAGCACCAAAATTCCGTTTATCAGAAGGACAAACTTTAACACCTGGTACAACATATACTGTGTCATCTGATTGGGCAACAATTAAAAATCCAACCTTCGAAACGAAAGAGATTGCTCCGTTGACAGTCAAATCAGCAGAAGCAATTGATGATAAATCATTCCAATTAACATTAGATAAAGATCCTGGTATGGAATTACTTGCAGGTCGAAGCGTAGAATTACAAGCTGAAGATGGAAGCAAGATTCAAGCACAATATCGCTTCTCTTCTCGTAAAGGTGCAGTTGGTATCTTTGATGTTAAAGACAATACATTAAAGCCCGGTGCAACATATATTGTGGTTCCAATGAACGATTGGGCTACAGCAAGTGATGTATCCTTAGTGACTAAATAATATAAGAACAACGAAATACCAGATCAGAGAAATGGAAATAGCTCTGATCTGGTATTTTTTATACTACTCTATTCTCTGGCTCTTTATTCTCCAAAACTGCTTCAATATCGTCAGCATTCATTTGCATCATAGCAATTCTCGTACGGATGGTTGCACTTCCGATATGCGGTAGCACAGTAACATTCGGTAATGTGAGTAATGGGTGGTCTAAAGGAACTGGTTCCACTTCGAATACATCTAGACCAGCAGCCCAGATTTTATTTGTCGTTAATGCTTCGTATAGGGCTTGTTCGTCAATGACTCCACCACGCGCAACATTAATGATTGCAGCGGTTTCTTTCATCAATTCTAGTTCACGTTCTGCAATTAATCCCTTCGTTTCAGGTGTTAATGGCGTTAACAGAACGATGAAATCTGATTCCTTCAGCAATGTATCTAATTCTGCATACGTAAAACCGTACTTTTCTTCGGATTCCATTTTTCTTGTTCGATTATGGTAAAGAACATTCATATCAAAACCTTTTGCACGCCTTGCAACGGCTTCTCCGATTCTCCCCATTCCAATGATACCAAGGGTTGCACCAAAAACATCCATCCCTGTATACTGCATTGGTGACCGTGACTTCCACTTACCTGCACGAAGATCACGTTCTGCCTCCATTACACGACGAGCAGTAGCTAGAAGTAAAGAAAATGTTAAATCTGCAGTAGTTTCTGTTAAAACTCCTGGAGTATTTGTTACGATAATTCCATGCTCTTTTGCTGCGTCAACATCGATATTATTGTATCCAACCCCTAAATTACTAATCAATTTTAAATTTGGCAAACTTTCAATAAGTGCTCGATCCAATTTATCAGAAAGCATAGTCCAAATTGCATGAGCATCTTTTGCTTCTAACTTTAACTCCTCATAAGTCATTTGCACATCATCACTATGCCACATCTTTACTTCAAATTTTTCCCTTAATGGGTTCACAACTTCATCTGGTAATTTGCGCGTAATTAATATTTTTTTCAAATTTGTAACCTCCAAATATTCTGATAGCTTAAGCATGGACGAAAGTATGAAATTTTGCAACTGCATTTACAATGCTAATTTCGTAGGGTATACTGGGGGCACATTAAAAAAACTACATACCGTTTTCTGCACTAGGGGTGCCCACTTTGGCTGTGATGAGAGCTTTTTAGCTCCGATCCCTTATTACTCGATCAGGATAATACCTGCGTGAGGAAGTGCAGTGACTTTCCGAATTTTTTTATATTGGATAAGTGGCTGCATCTTCACGGATGTGGTCTTTTTTTATGAAAAAATTTAGGAGGTTTTATGATGCAATGTGGTTTAAGCCCAATCGTCGGATTTCGTTTTTCGTTACATCCGATGACCAATGATTTTATTTCCGTCATTAAAGGAGCACTTCAAGATACGGATACGACGAATGTATGGATGCATACAGATGACGTATCCACAGTAATTCGAGGGAAGCAAGTACATGTGTTTAATGTGGCAAAGGCAATCACGTTGCACGCTGCCAAGACTGGCGTGCACATTGCGTTATCTGGTACATTTTCTGCGGGTTGTCCTGGTGATACAGCCGGAGATGTATATTTAGACAAAGGAGATGAAGTAGCGAATAAAGATATGACAAAGCAATACGTGTCTTCCCAATTTGCACTTTATCCGATGAATAATCAAAATTATATGGACATTATTTACCGAGAAGTAGATCGTGCGAAGGAGCGTGGTGTTTTCAATGATTCCATGCACTATGCAAGTGGTATTCACGGCGATATTCATGACGTGTTTGCATTTTATGAAGAGACATTTACGCATGCCCGCTCAGAAGAACATAAGCATTTAGTGATGACGGTTTCGATGAGTATAAATAGTCCTTCGCACGGAGGTCTTTAATATGTTGAAATCTTGGAAGTTAAAAGAGATTGTACTCATGTCTTTATTTGCAGCCGTGTTTGGAATCGTGTATCTACTATTCTTACATGTCGGGAATATTTGGGCAGGTTTTATTGGGCCAATTGCGTATGAATGGATTTTCGGCATCTGGTTTATCGTATCGATTATTTGTATGTATATTATTCGCAAGCCTGGTGCGGCGGTGATTTCAGAAACGATTGCAGCGGCTATTGAAGTGTTGCTTGGAAATGCAGTTGGTCCGAGGTTAATACTTTCAGGAGTTATCCAAGGTTTAGGTGCCGAGGCCGTATTTGCTGCAACTCGTTATAAACGCTTTGATCTGTGGGTATTGATGCTAGCTGGTGTTGGATCATCGTTATTTAGCTTTGTCTACGGGTACTTGTTAGGTGGATTTACGGTGTATAGTACTGGTTATGTCGCGCTCATGTTAGGTATTCGAATTTTGAGTGGAGCTTTACTTGCAGGTGTTGGCGGAAAAGGGATTGCCGACGGATTGCTTGCGACTGGGTCGCTAAGAGGCTATGCAATTTCACGTCCTAAAAAAGGTGATGTTCGTGCATGATGTCATCCATTTTGAACAGGTAAGTTTTCGTTATCCAGATGAGGAGAAATGGATATTGGAGGATTTCTCCTTTTCTATTCAGCGTGGTGAACGTGTGGTCATCACTGGACCTAGTGGTTGCGGAAAAACGACGTTACTTTATTTGTGTAATCGCTTGTATCCTGATAACTGCGATGGTGTTTTGTCTGGTTCCGTAAAATTGTTTGGACAGGATAGTTTGTCGTTCGTTCCTGGAGAAATAAATCACAGGGTAGCGACTGTGTTTCAGGATCCCGATGCACAGTTTTGCATGCAGACGGTAGAAGAAGAGCTAGCTTTTACACTAGAAAATTTACACGTCCCAAGAGAAGAAATGGACAAAAGAATATGCGAAGTGTTGGTTTTAACGGACTTAAGCGAGTTTCGTCATGCAGTTATTCAGCAGCTATCTGGCGGTCAAAAACAACGAATTGCTACTGCCTGTGCACTGATTATGAATCCAGAGGTTTTGTTACTAGATGAGCCACTTGCGCATTTAGATCCATATACTGCAAAGAAATATGTGAATTGGTTGGATAGGTTGCAGAAAAAACGAGCAATGACCGTTGTTGCTATTGAGCATCGATTGGATATCTGGGGAGATTTTTTTGAAAGAAGCATATCGTTAAATCAAACGGAGATTGCTTCTACTATAGAAAAACGGAATAGCACGAAACAAGAAAATACTTCGCTTGTCGTTCATAAAGTACAAGCAAAGATCTTCTTGCAAGAAACTAATTTTACGTTAAATCGTGGTGAAATAACCGTGCTTGCCGGTTCAAATGGAAGCGGAAAGTCTACATTATTAAAGGCATTATGCCAGCTAATCCCCTCAAGTGGTACTGTTAAACCTAAGTTTTTAGGCTATGTACCACAATCACCAGAGTTTTTATTTCTCACCCAAAATGTACGTGATGAGGTGGCATATGGTGGCGGAAGTGATGTGGACGAAATGTTAGCTCGGCTGAAGCTCATACCTATTGCGACGGCACATCCTTTTGCGGTTAGTCACGGACAAAAGCGTCGTGTGGCCGTTGCAGCAATGCTCTGTGATGGGCGTGAAGTGATTTTAATGGATGAACCCACTTCTGGTCAGGATGCAGCAGCGCTTTTCGAGTTATTCCAACTAATTGATGAGCGAGCCCGAGCTGGAACAACTTTTTTAATCGTTACGCATGATATGGAATTTGCTTATTGTTTGGCTGATTCGATTTTATTGATGGATAATGGTCGGTTGACCGGGAAGTTTGAAGCAGATGCTGTTTGGGGCGACGAGCAATTATTATTAAATCATCATTTACTTCCTCCGAAAGGATTGTTGAGTAGTGAAAAATGCTTTGCATAGGATGAATCCTTCGGTGAAGTTTTTATTGATTACCGTTTGTATGTTTACGATGGCGTTCTTTTTTGATCCTTGGACACCGCTTGTGTTCTGGATTGGTGTGCTTTTGCTGCAACTGTTGTTTAGTCATATTAATTGGAAGAAATGGTTTTTGTTTATGCTTCCATTTTTCATTACGGCTTTTGGTTATTTTTGGACCACACTTGTTTTTGCAGAAGCTCAATCTGGTACTGTTATTTGGACTTTGGGGAGATTGGAAATTACTGTATCGCAGTTGGATCATGCACTTTCGTTAAGTTTTCGCGTGTTAGCATTTTCTAGCCTGTCTTTATTGTTCGCGTTAACAACGAACCCTGTTACGTTCATCTTGAGTTTAATGCAACAATTGAAGCTATCACCAAAAATCGCATATGGTGTGATGGTCGGCTATCAATTTTTACCTGTTTTGAAGGATGAATTTGTGCAAATCGGGCAAGCACAACGCTTACGAGGAGTAGCTAGAGAGAAAAATGCTTTGCAGCGTTTGCTTGGCATTCGGCGAGTATTGATTCCTATGCTTGCTGGTGCTGTTCGAAAAGCAGAACGTGCAGCATTTGCGATGGAGGCTCGGGGATTTATAGGAGAGCGAAGAAGTAGCTATTACCATGTCATTTCTATAGGTAAAGTGGACTTAGCTATGTCAGTTATGTTTTTATTCGTATTAATATTAAGCTGTACGAATCACTTGTGGTTTGGTTTATACTAGTTATAGTTAGAACACATGGGAGTGGTGAGGTTGTCATTTGTTGCTTTACTTCGTGGAATTAATCTTGGTGCTAAAAATAAAGTGGATATGAAGTCATTGAAGGCCCTCTTTAAAGATATGGGCTATGAGAATGTACGGACTTACATACAAACTGGAAATGTTATTTTTGATGATGAAACCTATGATGTTCAGCAAATGGAGAATTCGCTACGTGACACTTATGGCTTTGACATACCGGTTGTTGTCCGTTCGAACGAAGAATTAGAAGAGATTCAACAGCACCCAATTTTCTTAAAGGATCAGGTATATGTCATGTTTCTAGCGCAAGAAATTACGGATGAACAGCAAGATTTACTAGACAGCTTAGTTGATGATGACTTCGTCGTCCTAAATAAAAGAAATCTCATTATTAGTCTGTCGAAAAATTATCATCAGACCAAATTTACGAATACTTTTTTTGAAAAGAAGCTTGGCATGGTTTCTACTGCACGAAATCAAAATACGGTTAATAAAATAATAGAGAAAATGTAAATCAGGTTTCCGCCAGATGTTGGTGGAAACCTTTTTATGTTGATGTTTTGTGACCGGATAAACGATTTTGTGACCGTTCAGAATTTTTTCTGACCGGATAGAAATAAATATGACCGTATAAATGGATTTCTGACCGGATAGAAAATTTTCTGTCCACTCAACTCAAATTACAAATATACGCTTTCAAAAATCAATCGGATCCAGGCATGTACTTTTTTCTACATAAGTAATTCTTATGCATAATCATCATTACAATAAAATTTCCAAATACTATTCATTAGGATAAGATTAAAATAGAACAAAACAAGGGGGATTTATCATGTCATTTGCATTTAAATCAATCGATCATGTTCAACTAGCTGCTCCTAAAGGTTCAGAAAAAATCGCGAGAAGGTTTTTTGGAGAAATACTAGGATTACAAGAAATCGAAAAGCCGGAAAACTTGAGGAAAAGAGGAGGAGTTTGGTTTTCATTTGCTTCCTATCAAGTTCATATAGGAATAGAAGATCCATTTGCTCCAGCCAAAAAAGCACATCCAGCTTTTGAAATACAAAATCTCGAAGCTTTAAAGATACATCTAACGAAAAATGAAGTCAGCTTCATTGTAGATACAGATTTACCTGGAGCAAACAGAATATATGTACACGATCCTTTTGGTAATCGAATAGAAATATTGGAATGGATTTAAGCAATATAAAATAGGATTGCGACATAGCCCCGCAATCTCCTGAAAATAGTTCAAAATCCTGTATTAATAATGCAGGATTTTGTTGTTCTTGTTGCAAACTATTGAGAAAAGCGCACGCGCACTTTAAGTGGAGCAAGGGAAGCAGCTAGATGCTTGCCTCCTGGAAAGCGTCCGCCTGCAGCGGAAATCAACCTGTTCCTGGCATCAAAATATTTGTATACTTTCTTATTCTTATATAAAAATGAGTGACAAAAAACAATTTGTTTTTCATCACCCATTTTATTTTAAGGATTTATTAGATAGTTCCGCTTTCTAAGTTTACTTTTTTCGATTTTTTAAAGAAAGTTCTCTTTTTCTTCACAGATCCATTCCAAGAAAAGTTAGTTCCTATTCGTAAAATATGCTCGAGTGGACCACGACGGAACATTTTTAAATATAGCGTGCTACACACACATTGCAGAGCAAAAATTACTAGCCCTAGAATAATACTGTTCAGCATTCCAAGCTCTCCAAAAAGCCCTAACCCGTACCCGTAAAAAATAGTCGTACAAATAACAGTTTGCATTATATAGTTTGTAAGAGAAAGCTTGCCGACACTTTCGAATCCACGAAATACAATCGAATTTGAAAATGATACAAACAGAATCGAAAATGCTGCGATGTATCCAAGCGAAAGCAGCTGTGCACCTACAGTTAATAATATTGCTGACCATGCATTTTCTTCATATATTACACTCACACTTTTTAACGCAAGCCCTACTGGCAAAAGTATCGCTCCAACTTTATACCATTTTTGCTCTGCGTGGGGCTTAGTAAATATTTTCCCTTTAGCCGCGGCCATTCCGAATAAAAATAACGGTGCTGTCATAAAAGGAGCAAAAATCATCACAAATAGCAAGAGAATTTCATTTTCTACCAGTAACGGACTTTCATTTTCCCTATGATCTTTAATCTCCAAATACGTGGCATTTTTATATACATCATTTGTCTGTACGATATAAGAAGATGCTTTTTCAGCTTCTTCTTTCGTTTCTTCATATACTCCATACCCCATTGCGCTCGTTAGTATAAATAAAGTGCTTCCCCAAATGATAAGCGTTTTCTTTTTTCTATTAATAAAAAGTAAGAGAAAGAATCCCATCAATCCGTAGAAGAATAAAATATCACCTTCCCACAAGTAAGTACCATGCAATATTCCAATAACCATCAGCATTAGAAACCTTCTTACTAAATGCAACTTCACTCTTACGCCTTTACTTTTTAAAGACTCTACTAGCTTAATAATGGAATATCCAAATAGAAACGTAAAGATTGGCATGAAACTACCTTCGACAGCTATTTTGATAGATTTATACGCACTAACATCTATATTAGACAAAGAGAAGAAAGAGATTTCTTCCTTCCCCCATATCCCATACTGGAAAATAAGTAAGTTTGCCAGTAAAATACCGAACAAGCTAAGCCCTCTTAAGCTATCTATCAGTCTTACTCTCTGGAAATTCATTCGTAGTCCTCCTAGAATTTTCTATCGCTCATTTGTTAGTATAAGATAGAAAGCTTATATCAAAATGAAACGTACCTTAAAGAAATCTTAAATGGTGGAGTGGGATAAATGGTAGATGTGAAAATTCTAGTTGTAGATGACGAACAAGCAATAGGAGACATGGTGGATATCGTATTAAGAAAAGAAGGATTTAACAATATCAATGTTTGTACAAGTATTAAAGATGCCACTACACATATTACACAAAATACGTATGATTTATATATATTAGATATTATGTTACCTGATGGAACAGGTCTCGATTTAGCAGAACATATTAGAAAACAATCAGATGCACCGATCTTCTTCTTAACAGCAAAAGCAAATGATGCAGATAAAATTAGAGGCTTTATGTACGGAGCAGATGATTATATTACAAAACCTTTTAATCCAATGGAGCTTGCAGCACGCGTGAAAGTACAAATGAAAAGATACTTACCCTCCATTACAAAGTCAAAACCTGTATATGATTTCGGACGCTTTCAATTAGATATTCAAGCAGCAGAACTTACCGTTGCAGGAAAAACTACTGTATTAGCTGGAAAACTATTTCACTTACTCCATTTCTTTTGTGAACATCCTGGACAAGTATTATCAAAAGAACAAATTTATGGGCAAGTATGGGGCGAGGAACATTTTATCGATGATAATACCATTATGGTACATATCCGAAAGTTACGAGAGAGAATTGAAGTGAACCCAGGAAGTCCACAGCTTCTCCTGACGATTCGCGGGATTGGCTACAAGCTCATTAGTGAGGAACGATAATATGAGCTTATCCGGAAAAATGACTGCTCGATTTTTAGTTTACTTCGTTTTGTTTTATGGTTTTTTACTGATTGCCTCTTTCGGACTGTCTGCATACTTTTTTTACGATATTACAAGTACTAGTAGTTACTCCAATATCCGTGAGTTAGATGCTTTTGAGCTAGAATCAGATTTTAAAAAGGATGCAGACGGCACTTATCATTTATCACAAAAACTAATAAATTCTGCAAATGCTAATAGCGGGGTTGTTCAATTAATAGATACAAACGGTACTGTACTAGCTAGTTCAAAAAAAGGCTTTAAATGCTGTACAAACTATTCCATTTCACAGTTTGTTGAAATGACGAAATCTAGCAAATCCTTCGTTTGGAATCAAGGGAATGGCTTGTATTTAGTATTCATTGATAACCATCTTGCACAGCAATTATTATCAACAATCGTTCAGCAGTACCCTGCAGAGCTATCAAAAGAAATCCAAAAAGAACTAGCTAATGCAAACGCTAGCTTTGAAATTTACAATGCAGCTGGAAAACGGGAGCAAGTTATTTTTGGTGACTCAAAAAAAGAACTGAGTGGTATTGAAATCCTTGCTGGTTCTCATGATTATATGGAAAGGAAAGAAATCGTTGCTTCGGAAATATTAAAAGATGGAACCACCGCTGTTGTAAGACTAAGAAACTCACACTATAATCCTTTTGAACCCGCACTTGAAAACGGCATTAAAAAATTTTTCGTTGGAATTCTAGTCTTCCATGTCCTACTTTTATTATTTACACTTCTCTTCTCCTTTTGGATTGGAAATCGATTTGGGCGACCTGTTTTATACTTTTTGAGACGAATCGAAAAGTTGGGGAAACAAGACTATGCTTCTTTAGATGATCGAAAACTGCGTACTAAAAAAACTGGCAGATTTAAACGTAAATACCGTGTATATGAAGATATAGATCAGTCACTATCTCGATTAACACATACGTTACAAGAAAACGAACGGAAAATTTTGCAAACCGAAAAACTTCGTGAGGACTGGATTACTGGCCTTTCACATGATTTAAAAACGCCACTTAGCTCGATTTACGGATATTCAACAATGCTATCTTCGAACGATTATGAATGGTCGGATACAGAAGTGAAGCATTTCGCCAAAACAATGCAGGAAAAGGCAACATACATGGATGCATTAATAGAAGATTTGACGTACACGTACCAACTAAAAAATAATGCGATCGCTATTCATAAAATAGATTTAAACCTTTTTGACTTTATCTTAGGCTATGTAAATAGCTCTGTTTGGCCGGAATTACAACAGCCCACTGGTCATCCAGAGGCACATGTTTTCTTTGATCCGAAACTATTAGCCCGAGTACTCGATAATATAGTCGGAAATGCGATAAAACATACACCTAAAGGAACAAAAGTGTTTATTGAAATTGAGAAAAAGAAAGACAGTGTGTACTTACAAGTGAGGGATGATGGGAACGGAATTCCGACAGAAGAGCTAGAGAACCTGTTTGACCGATATTACCGAGGTACAAATACAACCTCTGAGGTTTCTGGAACAGGTTTAGGGCTCGCTATAACTAAACAGCTCGTCGAAGCACATGCTGGACAAATTCACGTGGATTCTGGTGACAATGGAACAATCGTCTCAATCGTTCTTCCAGCTGTATAAAGAAGAAAAGCGCACGTGCCATTTAAGTCATCTTGTCCTTCACATTCCTGAGGGCATTGGACTAAACATTCGGTACACTATTACCGTTAGATTTAGAGGAGCTGACCTGGACAATGTCGAGTAGGGGTGTATGAGTATTAAATCATGGGTGTCTTCTTATGCATTGAAAAAAGCATTCCAAAGTAGATGGAATGCTTTTTATACGTTGCAAATTTTAAGGACAGATTGAACAGACTCTACCGATTTATCTAACGCCTGTTTTTCTTCGTTTGTTAAAGGAAGTTCGATAATACTTTCTATCCCATTACCACCAATTACAGTTGGTACTCCTAAATACAAGTCACTGTAACCGTACTCTCCTTCTAAATATGCAACTGAAGGTAATATTCTCTTTTTATCACGAATAATGGACTCCGCCATTTCCACAAGTGAAGCAGCTGGTGCATAGTATGCACTACCATTTCCGAGTAGCGCGACGATTTCGCCGCCACCTTTTCTAGTTCGCTCTACAATTGCATCTAGACGGTCTTTCGGAATGATTTTCTCCAGTGGTATTCCACCTGCGTATGAATAGCGCACAAGTGGAACCATATCATCTCCATGTCCACCTAATACAAAGCCTGAAATGTCCTCGACAGAAATATTTAATTCCTCTGCAACGAATGTATTGAATCGCGCAGTGTCTAAGACACCGGATTGACCGATCACTCTATTTTTAGGGAATCCCGTTGTTTTATAGCATACATAGGTCATGGCATCTACAGGATTGCTCAAGATTAATACATAGCTGTCTGGAGCGTACTTTTTCACTTGTTCAGAAACGGAACGAATAATTTTGGCATTTGTATTAACGAGGTCATCTCTGCTCATGCCAGGTTTTCTAGCAATACCTGCTGTAATAATAACCATATCAGCGTCTTTTATCTGTTCATAGTTGGATGTACCAGTAATTTTCGAATTGAAGCGTTGAACTGGACCTGTCTCCAGAATATCGAGCGCTTTCCCTTTTGCAGGATTCTCTTGTTCTGGAATATCTACAAGCACAATATCTCCTAGTTCTTTTTGTGCTGCCATTAAAGCTACAGTAGCTCCTGTATATCCAGCACCAATTACAGCAATTTTATTTCTCCGAAAAGCCAAGTGTTTTCACCCTTTCCAATACCTCACGATTCTGCTGGTGGGCTAGCTTCTGTTTTTACTACTTTTGTTCGTGAAGGCTTTGTTGGTTGCTTACTTTCTTCGTATTTATTGTAGTCAAGAGGTTTAATCATATCAAAAACAGATTGGTCTGGACGTGGAATAACATGAGCTCCTAAAAGCTCTCCTACACGCTTTGCTGCTTCACGACCCGCATCTACAGCTGCTTGCACTGCACCTACGTCTCCTTGAACAACAACCGTCACAATTCCACCGTCGACCATTTCTTGTTTGATTAATGTTACATGCGCCGCTTTAATCATTGCATCTGTTGCTTCGATTGAACCAATTAACCCTTTTGTTTCAATCATCCCAATTGCTTGACTCATCGATTTCACCTCTCTCTACTTCAGTCGAATCAATAATTCCAATAATTACTGAATCGATGGGAATTGGATTATCACGCATTATGTAACGTGATGAACCACCGCTAGTAACGAGTACATCGTCTCCGATACCAGCACCTATTCGGTCAGCAGCAACAAACTGGTTTTTCACTGGTTTTCCGTGTACGTTTACGGGCTGCACAATGAGTAATTTTAACCCTTGTAACCCTTCCTCTTTACGAGTTGCCCAAACGTTTCCGATAACTCTTCCTATCTGCATGCTGTCATCACCTGCTTCTATTTTCTAAACGAAATGGATATACCTAAATCTCTTGCAGTATCACGTGCAAGTGCAGTAACAATTGTCCCTTTTTCTAGAACAATTTCTTTTTCTTTAATATCTCTTACATCATCTTTTGAAAGTAGTTTCTTTTGAAAATGCAAAACAGATTTGCTACTACTTTCTACCTCGGATGTTTGGGGCTCTACCAGAACTGGAGTGTGTACTTCTCCAGATTTCATCAGACGACCAATTGCTCCTTTTGAAATAAAACCAGCATTCGCTTCGTCTGTATCGATATGCATTTCTAAACGGTAACGATCGGAAACACGAATTTTTACATTTCGATATGCAATTGGGCGAACACCATTCACTTCTACTGACACACACTCTCCATTTTGTACATTAAAACGAGCAGCGTCTGCAGTTGCCATATGAATATGAGCTTGTGCGATGATTAGTCCTTCTTCTAAAAAGAGGCTTCCTTTTGGTCCGATTATTGTAAAAGCACCAGAGCCTTCAATATCTCCTGATTCACGAAGCGGTGGATTTACTCCTAGCTTCATCGCGTCTGTCCAACTTACTTCTGCTTGTGTCAATGAACGAGCAGGACCAAGTACTCGAACTCGTTCGATACTACCTTTTGGTCCTGCTATAACTACTGTTTCATTGGCAGCAAATTGATTTGGTTGAGACAAATCTGCCTTTTTTGTTAACTCATACCCTTTACCAAAAAGCGCTTCCACATGTTGTGGAGACAAATGAACATGACGGGCAGAAACAGCGATTGGAATTGAATCATTTGGAAGTGTCTGTCCAACTTTTGTTAGTTGTTCTAAAACTTCCCCTACAATTTTTTCAATCAATTGCTGATTCATCTTAGTACCGCCTTTCTTATCAAATACAACTCAGTTATATTAACTCCTAAGCAAAACTCGTTTCAGAAGGGTTTATAACAAACTATTAGTTTTCTAATTTAGGTAAAATCATTTCAAGCTCGTTATGTGGTCTTGGAATTACATGAACAGATAATAATTCTCCTACACGTTGTGCTGCTGCTGCTCCTGCATCTGTTGCAGCTTTTACTGCACCTACATCACCGCGAACTAATACAGTTACAATTCCTCCACCAACGTGTACTTTCCCTACTAGGTTAACGCTTGCTGCCTTCACCATTGCATCTGCAGCCTCAATTGAACCGATTAATCCTTTTGTTTCTACCATTCCTAATGCTGTACCTTCTCTTGACATATTCATTTCCTCCTAAGATATATTATTTAGATAATTTTTTTACTATTTCACTGACTAAGTCTTTCACTACATTTGGATCGACTGAGTCATTTGAACCCAACGATTGTAATACACTTGATACAACTTGCTCTGTTACGTCATCACCAGAAGAAGATGTTGGCTCATGTGTTGGAAGATTTACTTCTTTTATTCCATAAGCCATTCTCTTGATATTCAATAAATGCTTCGCAGTTACGTTATCGGATGTAATATTACCACCGAATGTGCCACAGCCTAGAGTCAAAGAAGGCATTAAGCCTGTTGTTCCCCCTACAGCTCCTACAGAAGACATCGTATTAACCATAATTCTAGAAACAGGCATTTC
Organism: Psychrobacillus sp. FSL H8-0483; assembly: GCF_038637725.1. Classification (NCBI taxonomy): domain Bacteria; kingdom Bacillati; phylum Bacillota; class Bacilli; order Caryophanales; family Bacillaceae; genus Psychrobacillus; species Psychrobacillus sp. FSL H8-0483. The sequence continues at coordinate 213,719 of NZ_CP152052.1, read as the reverse complement.
AATTGCAAATTCTCTAGCAATCGCGTCTGTTTCTGTATGAAGAGAAAGACTGTGCCCCATTCCTCCAAGCTGTAAAAGAGACAAGCAGAGTTCCTTCGCATGATTGACGTCGGATGCAATATACATCGCAAACACCGGCGAAAGCTTTTCTAACGAAAACGGAACATCTTTCCCAATTTTCGTCTCCATCCCAACTATTATACGAGTACCTTCTGGTAATGAAATACCAGCAAGATTCGCAATCGTTTGTGGGCTCTTACCAACAATTTTAGGATTCACCTTTCCTGGAACTGGTGAGATAACCTTCTCCATTGCTAGCTTTTCTGTATCAGACAATATGTAAGCTCCATTTTTCTTGAGAGCACGAGTCACTAATTCTGCTACATTTCGATCCACTACAATTGCCTGTTCCGTTGCACAAATCGTTCCATAATCGAAAGACTTACTATTAACGATATTCTCCACTGCTTTATCAATTTTTGCAGTGCGCTCGATATATACAGGAACATTTCCTGGACCTACTCCATACGCTGGTTTCCCAGAGCTATATGCCGCTTTTACTAAAGCCCCCCCACCAGTTGCTAAAATGAGGTTAATATCCGGATGCTTCATAAGCTGTTGCGTTGCTTCCATAGAAGCCATCGTTAAACATTGTACAAGCCCCTTAGGAGCGCCTGCAGTAACTGCCGCTTCCTCGCATACTTTAAGAGCTTCTTGCGTACAGTTCACCGCATATGGGTGAGGACTTACTACAATAGCATTTCTTGTTTTTAATGAGATTAGCGTTTTAAAGAACGCAGTAGACGTAGGGTTTGTAGTTGGAATGATTCCAGCTACTACTCCAAATGGAGCAGCAATCTCTACTACTTTATTTACTTTATCTTCTCCTACAATACCGACTGTTTTTACATTCTTTATACTTTCATAAACATCTCGAGAGCCAACTTCATTTTTAATCTTTTTATGTTCAGCTACTCCCATACCTGTTTCTTCCACTGCCATTTGCGCAAGTCTAGCAGATTCTGCAAAAGCTGCATTCGCAACTGCTTTTACAACTTGGTCGACTTGCTCTTGTGTGAAATTCATATACACTTTCTGGGCAGCTTTTGCCGCTTGAACTGCAGTTCGCATTTCTTGAAGAGCTAATAAATCTTTATCTATAACGGTAACCAAAGCATTTACTCCTTTCCTAGTAATCTAATGGCCGCTTCGCCATGTTAAAAATTGCATCCCTAAACGCATCTGCTGCTGCTTGACAGGACGATTGACTACCAGTGAGTAATCCTCCTCCAAAGTTCGTCTCAGATGGCGGCGAAAAGAATTCGCTTACCTGAACATCCGCAGCCTTTAAAGCAGCATCTAAGCCAACAATTGCTTCTAAAGGTGGCGCGATTAAATAGGCTAGGGACTGACCTTCTTTTACTCCAGCAACACTTGCTAAATAACTTCCACAACTTGAAATTGTTTTGGCATATAGCGCGTGATTCTCATCATCATTGATTGCTTCAAAATAAGCATCGTTTTCTATCGTAATTCGAATAGATTCAAGCCCACTTTTCACTTCTTCTGGTGAAGGACCGGCAATTATACCGATAAACTCTCCAGAAAGTGGCCCAGAAGCATGCGCTGCTCCGGCATAAAAGCTTTTTGCATAAACGACTTCTACATCCGACTTTTTCGTAGCTTCATCAGCAGCTGTATAGCCAACGTCGTCAATCGTCGTTGTAAATAAGCCTAAGCTTCTTTGATAGGGTTTTAATTGGAGCTTTTCAGCAAGGCCGGCATCCACGTTTGAAATAACTTGCATGGACAAAATATTTGCATGAATTTTTTTCATACGAGTCTAGAAACCTCCTATCCTTCTTTCTTTACTAACGACACACCACTTGCTTCATACTTTAATATTTTTTGAATGAGTGTACCTAAATAGGCCCCAGCTTCTACGGCAGGAATCCCACCTTTGTGAATATTGGAAACAACCATTCGATCTGCTTCAATTGTTCCAACTCTCGGCTTGTAGCAAATATAAGCACTTAATGATTCCGCTGACAGAAGACCTGGTCGCTCTCCAATTAATATGATTACGACATCGGGTTGTAACAGCTCTCCTATTTCATCCATTAACGCTACTCGACCTTTATCTACATAGAAAGTTGTACCTAAATCGATATTTAAATTTTTTAGTGACTGCTCTAAGCTCAGGTAAACGTCTTCTAAATTTTCCTCCAGCGCTTTTGCACTAAGTCCGTTTGATGCAACGATTTGTACTTTAGGCGATCGTTTACACTTTTCTAAAACCATTTCTTTAGACTCGTCAGATAGCCTTCTGCCTAAATCAGGTCTTCTAATATACTCTTCTTTGTCTTGCACTCTCGTATGAACTTGAAAGAAATTTAGTCTATCTAATATTTCCTGTGGAACCTCTCCGTAAACTGCATCTACTGCTGCTGCATGGTCAAATCGAAACTGAAGCCAAGTATTTGTTTTAGGCCTCGAGCCTGCTCTACCTACTGCAATACGTGAAGGCGTTTTTTTACGTAGCTCTGCTAGGTAACTTTCTTTCTTTTCATCATTCAAAGAAACAGTTTTTTTACTTACTGGAGTTTTCTCTTCTACCTTTTTCGGTGCTTCATTTGATTGATAGAATTTTACTTCTCCTACTGGCGTGGCAGTCACTTTTGCTTCAGCAATACTATTAACTGGCTCTTTTTGATACAAGTTAATCATTGGCTGCTCCTGATTTTTATCCTGAGAATTTGTATTCACGTTACTCATTTGGAGCTTTTCCACTACCATCTTTGTAATTTGTTCAATTAGTTGTTCATTCACATATGTCATCTCCTAACGTGTGAATATAGTCGGGTCACCAGCACGAGTACTGAGACGACCGTTTTCGTAAATGCCCATTTTTTCAAGCCACTTCAAATACTCTGGGGCAGGTGTTTTACTAAACGTATTTAGTAATGTCGCCACATCATGAAAGCTCATCGACTGGTAATTCAACATACAATCGTCTCCCATTGGAGTAGCAATGATAAAATTCACTCCCGCAGCAGACAATAAAACGCCTAAATCCTCTATATCATTCTGATCAGCTTTAATATGGTTTGTATAACAAATATCTACCCCCATTGGTAGACCATGCATTTTCCCCATAAAATGATCCTCTAACCCAGCACGAATAACTTGTTTGTTGTTATACAAATATTCTGGTCCGATAAACCCGACAACTGTGTTCACAATAAACGGATCATAATGTCTAGCAAAGCCGTAGTTACGAGATTCAAGTGTCATTTGATCGATTCCAAAATGTGCTTCTGCAGAAAGTTCGGAACCTTGACCTGTTTCAAAATACATCACTTGTGGTCCTGTACCAGTTCCTTGCTTCATTGCCAAATGACGGGCTTCTGCAATAAGTTCTGCAGAAATTCCGAACGACTTGTTAGCCAATTCAGTTCCAGCGATACTTTGGAAAATCATATCTGCCGGTGCGCCTTGCTCAATTGCCTTCATTTGCGTTGTAACGTGTGCTAAAACACAGTTTTGTGTAGGGATTTTCCACTCACTAATAAAGTCATGTGTTGCATGAAGTAGTCGCTTCACGCTTTCTACCGAGTCATCTACTGGATTAATCCCAATAACTGCATCGCCTATTCCATAGGACAAGCCATCTTTTAAAGAAGCAATCATTCCGTCTACATTGTCTGTCGGATGATTAGGCTGTAGCCTAGAAGAAATCGTTCCTTTTTGACCAATAGTAATATTACAAGTAGTAAGGATTTCCACTTTATTAGCCGCATGTACTAAATCGAGATTAGACATTATTTTTGCCACAGCAGCTATCATTTCAGAATTTAATCCTTTACTAATGCGCTTTAATTCTCGGTCCCCAACATCATTACTTAAAATATATTCTCGTAATTCAGCGACACTCCAGTTTTTAAGTTCACCATAAATTCTTTCGTTGATATCGCTTTCAATTATTTGTGAAACCTCATCTTGCTCTATAGGGATTAAAGGGTTATTACGAATATCACTTAATAATATTTCACTTAGCACCGCTTTTGCTGCAATACGTTCTTGAACGGTTTCTGCAGCAACACCTGCTAAACGATCCCCAGATTTTTCTTCATTTGCCTTCGCCATTACTTCTTTTAAATCTTTGAAATTATAACTAATACCGCCTAATACTGATTTTAAGTTCACTTTTGAACACCCTCCTTTACGACGAGTGGAACGTTAATGTCTTCACCACCACTGGTACAACACCAGATTCTAGTGATTTTCCAATATCCATATAGTCTCCGTGATCCACGCTTATTTGGTCGATACATATAATACTTTGTTGTACATTCATCGCTAATAACGTTTGCCCCATTACCTTTGCATGATCTGTTTGTACAACTAGTACGATCGGTAGAGTTGGATCTGGACGTTGTTCCATTACTTGTATAATTGCTTCTGACAACTTCTGAATATCTCTAAATCCCATATAAGGTAATCCTGAAATATAGAGTGCAAAATTCTGACCTTCTCTTGTAGCATCATACAAATCGATGGCCTTTTTAATCTCTGCATCAAATCTTTCTAATCCTTCTTGCAAATTCGAATGAAAGTTAAAATTGTATACAGGTAGATTTTTAACCGGTAAATCCTGAGTAGATACTTGTATTGTTGCTCCACTTATTTCCGTTGTTTGTGTTCCAGCACCTAACACCGTCGCACGCACTGTTTCAATAGGCTCCAACCACGAAAAACTATTTAGTGCTTCATTTTGTTGAAGCTCTAATGCAAGATCCTGACCAATATCATCATATTCAGCTGTTGAATGAACACCCAACTCATGAGTGTATATACATTCTGAAATACCGCCTGAAAATACAATGCTTTCCACATCTTCTTTCCAGTTAGGAGAATGACCTAATAACAGAACATGGTCCTTTTCTTGCACTTCATTTTTTAGAATTCTACTAAGTGATTCAGCCATAAATTGAGTGACAAGTCGTATATACTTGGCATCCTTTGAATCTCCTACCTTTAGCAAGATTCCCTGCTCTTCTATTAGCCTTTGTATGGGTGGAGAAATAGATTTTATTTCCCCTTCATGAAACTCAATAAGCCTTCCACCAATGTGCATCGTACATGTTCCAAGAAGCTCTTTATCTTTATAGACTGCTATATTTGCAGTCCCTCCACCAATATCAATATTCGCTATAACTTTCCCGCTTCGAGCAGAATAATCATATGCTCCAGAACCTTTAGCTGCGATAATACCTTCCAAATCTGGTCCAGCTGTTGCTACTAAAAAATCTCCAACTTCATTAGATAAATAGTGGAGCATTTCTCGTGCATTATGCTTAGTTGCCGTTTCCCCAGTAATAATGACCGCACCCGTCTCTATCTCTGCCGCTTCAATCCCTGCTTTGGAGTACTCGGATCGAATGATTTTTTCAACCTCTGCAACATGAATGGTTGAAGCGTCTTTTAGTGGTGTTCTGAATATGGGACTTTTATAAATAATTTCTTTATCTACAATTTCTATTCTCGGAACATGTGTAGTTCCAGCTAGATTCATTAATGAGAATCGGCTAATAATTAATTTCGTCGTGCTAGTGCCTATATCAATTCCTGCACTTATTATTGTTTCTTCTTTGCGTTTGAAATCGAACATACTCATCCCTCGCCTCTAACAGAAATGCGCAAGCGCCTATGTCTGCCCCGAGGGGCAAAGCGCTGAAGCTAAACAATACCGAGTAGAAAAGCGTATACTTTCTTATTCTTAAAAAAAAAAACGCCTTTACTTATACACGCAGAATTTTCTACGTGTAAGTAAAGGCGCCATTGCCGATTTATGAACTTTTGCTTGATAACAGTAAATATATCAAAGATTCCGAGAACTGTAAAGTTGATCCGTGAACAATAAACATTCATCTTGTGAATTCTTCACATAGCTTTTCATCGATTCCATATCATTCATCTTTACTAATTCCTTTAGCGGTTCTATACCAGCTCCATTAATAGAGGACGTGATAACGATAGGTCCATACGAAATAACTGAGCGAATCATTTCAATCGAGCGAGCTAAATTCGCATCTGGATGATCACTTTTGGTAATTACACCGATAGGTAATTTTGAAAAACCCATACTGAACCCAGGGGGGAAAATCATTTTCCCACTAGTTGCATCCAGTAAATAAAGCACATGCGTTACCTCTAATGCTGTAGCCATAATATTTTTATAAAAAAATGGATTTTCTGTATACTCGCCTGGCGTGTCTACTATCCAGTCATAATAGATTAATGTTTGCGTCTTAACAGCAGGTACAGCTTTACCTAATAATGCATTTGTTAAAGTGGATTTCCCCACACCAATTGCACCTATTAGCATTGCTCTATTTTTCATGGTTTTCACACGTCCTTATGACTTTGTAATTTCTGCAGGCGTATAACCTAGTCTTTCTGATAAAAACCGATTAATCTCATGCATAGCCATGTCTACTTCTGAAACACTACCAACAATTACAAGACTTCCTGTAAATCGATCTAAAAATCCTATGCTTACATTGGCCGCCTTTGTAGCTAAATCCCCTGCAATAATAACCGTCTCACTTGGAGTGCAAGTCATAATCCCGAGTGCTCCTGCTTCTTGAATTCCTAGTTTTACAAACATATCTGAGTCTGGATTTGCAATTAAATGACTGAGTGTAATTTGCTTACCTGGAACGAATTCTTGTATAAATCTCTTTTTCTCTTCGCTCATAGTTCCACTCCTTTCATATGCAAAGAATTATCAAGCCTGGGATGGAACTTTCTCATCTTCCAAATATTCACCCGGACGTATTGTACCATCTGCACGATCTTTTTCCTCTAGCTTTAATGCAGTCGGAACAGACAACCAGTATGCAAAGGCAATAGCACAAACACCAGCTAAAAATTTCCCTAAAATTACTGGCAATATAATGGTCGGTTGAAAGTTAGCAGTAAAGGACAAGTGATCCCCTAACAAGAACGCCGCACAAACAGCAAATGATATATTAATTACTTTATCTTTCGGTCGCATATAACGCACTAACGAGAACATTGCTAGGATATTCGCAATAGTAGCTAGAATACCTGCACTTCCTACAGATGTAAGCCCAATCTTGCGTCCACCTGCTTCTAATGGCTTCGATGCATACTTACGTAATAAGTAAATCATCGGGAAAGCACCTGCTAGCATGATTCCAATGTACCCTGCAGTTTCAAGCGCTCGGAACTGATCCTCTTTATCAGCCATAATCGGATCGAAGCCCCACGCACCAAAAATAGTTGTGAATAGACCAGTAAAAATTTCTACAATCGAGAATACTAATACTAGTTTAATCCCTGCGTCCATCACGCGACCAAATAACATGAAGCCTGAAATCATACCCCTTGGGAAGAATTTTAGACCTGCTGCGATTAATATAACAAAAATGAGTAAAGGCGTTAAGTTGATTAAAATTTGCCCATAACTTATAACAAATTCATACGTTGAATCGGCTGTAGTACTAATCACATCACGAACTTTAGTATCAAAAAGAACTAGTAATACTGAAGAAATAAATGCCCCAATCGGAATTGTCAGTACTCCTGACATAATACCAAGAGCCATATATTTATGGTCTCGTTTATCCAGCATAGCTAGTCCCATTGGGATAGAGAACACAATAGTCGCTCCAGCCATATAACCGACAATCAACGCCATAATCCATCCTTCATAGGATTCCTTTAATGCATTCGCTAACTGATATCCTCCCATGTCAGATGCCAATATTGCAGTTGCCGCAATCGCTGGATCTGCCCCAATGAAATGGAAAATCGGACCTATAAATTTATCAATAAACCATGTTAAGTAAGGTATAGATGCCATAATACCAGCTGCTGGAACAAAAATATGACCAACTGCATGAAGACCAGACATAAACTCTTTTCCAAGACCTTCCTCTGGGTTTTTAATCGCTGCAAAAGCCCCCATAATTGCACACGCCATAATTATGTACACTACTACTGTACCGATCATTGCCATTCGTTTTTCCCCCTTTAGATTAATACATGAACTTTCACCCTAAATTTTCCTTACACGCTATTTGAATAGCTAACACCCCCTCTAAAAAAATTAAAGACGCTTAAAGAAATTACTCTTTAAGCGCCTTTGCTTGTTTATTTACTTGTATTGTAAAATAATTTCTTTCGCAACTGACTCCATCGTCATTTTACTAGACATACTAGATTCTCTTAATCTTTTATAAGCTTCCTGTTCCGTTAACTTCTCCGCTTGCATTAATAATCCTTTTGCCCGTTCAATTATCTTTCTTTTTTCAACTTCTTGTTGTGCAACGTTAACTTGTTGCTTCAGTCGTTTCGCTTTATCTGATTGATGTAAAGCAATCTCTACTGCCGGTATTAGATTTGCCTCGGATATAGGTTTAACTAAATAGCCAACGATATTATCCTGTTGTGCCTTTTCTACAAATTCCTTTTGACTATACGCGGTAATAATAAGTATAGGCAAGTCTAGTTGATTTGCAATTATTTTACTAGCTTGTAATCCATTGATCTTAGGCATCTTAATATCCATAAGAATAAGATCAGGTTTATGTAAAAATGCTAATTCAATTGCTCGATCACCGTCTCCTGCCTCTCCAACTATTTCATAACCATGATCCTGAAGCATCAATTTGATATCCATTCGAATAATTGATTCATCTTCAGCTATCAGTATTTTCTTTTTCATAATAGATAACAACCTCCGAACTGATGGGAAACGTTATAACCGCATGCGTTCCTTGCTCTACAGGTAAATATCTAAACTCACCATTTAAATCATTCATCACTAAATTATGAACTATTTCTAACCCTAATGAAGACTTTGGCTTACTAATCCCGACCCCGTTGTCGAAAATATGAAGCTCTAAAAAATCTTTACTAGAATAAAAACTTACTTCTATTTCACCGTGACTATCCTCTGGAAAAGCATGTTTTAAAGAATTTTGAACAAGTTCATTAATAATAAGAGCAATTGAAACCGCTTTACGTGATGTTGTTAATATTTTATTGCCATTTGTCTGAATAATCAAGCTGATTTTTTTATGAATTTCATTTAATACCATTGTGGAAGATACTTTTTTCGTTAATTCAATGATATTTACATCTTCGTCATCCGCATCTGTGTTAGCGAGAATAATTTCATATACGGACGAAATACTATATATTCTATTTAATGTATCTTCAAAGTAGACCTTACTTTCTTCCGGAAATCCTTTTCTCATTTGTAGTCGCAGCAAACTTGCAACTGTTTGAAGATTATTTTTAACTCGGTGGTGAATTTCCTTAATAAACACGGACTTCATCATCAATTCTTTTTCCTTGGTGCGCAACTCCGTCACATCTTGAATAATGAGAAGTGTTCCTTTTAATTGCTCCCTATCTCGCATCCTAACCTTTTTAACGATTAAATTTTTTCTATCTACTGTGAGGTCAAATATAAATACATCTTCTTTAAAATCATAGATTGGTTGAATAAAAGGAAGTAATTCCAATATATTTTGATTTCGAATCTCATTCATTTGACTCATTTCTGTGATGAAATTTACACCTGCAGGATTTGCATAGATTAATCTATTATTTTTGTCCGTCAACAAAAAAATTTCCATGAGTAAATCTGAAATCATCGGCATTTCATTTGGGCTACCACTAAATATTGCACTAAGTTCTTCCTGACCAAAAGATACGTTTTTGTGACTATCACTGAAGGGTAAGTGTTTAAATATCTCTTTTTCAGATATGAGCACTCCAATAACTTGATGCATTTTATTTTTTATTGGAATAACGCTTTGGTCCACAGACTTTCCTTCTTGCGTTACAGCATGACTATTTAGAGACTTTTTACCGGTGCGATAACTATAAAAAACTCCAGGTTCAAACGAATCAAAAACAATTTTGCCTACTACAGAGTTTTCATAGATAGTCTCAGATGATTTAGAAAATGCTTCAGCTACAACAATTGCATGCTCACTATCCCGCATCTTACAATCTATGAACATATATGCATTATTTAAATCAGCATATAGTTGTAAGGTAGAAGAAACGTTTTTCAAAATTTCAACTTCCTCGGAAGTCAAATCAGTATATAAATTACATAATTGTTCTAAAGTAGATTCAATCATGATATCTGTCCCTTTTCTATTTTTTCAAATTATTAGAATTGATTATACGCACAACTATCCAATTGGTCAATTTGCTATAAAGAATAAGAAAATCGCAAGCGCTCTTAAGTGCAACATGTCTTTTACCAATTCCAGCGTGCTTTGGACGAAACTTTAGCTACACTATTACCGCTTTCTTTAGAGGATCTGTATGTGACTCCGTTACATACAGATCCTCTATTTTCGGTAATCATGTGGCTGATGTTTGTCCGTCGCTCTCTTGGGTTGTGAATGGACATGGTGCATTTGCGCAGGAGCAAGGGAAGCGGCTTGATGCTTGCCCCCTGGAAAGCGTCCGCCTGCAGCGGAAATCAACCTGTTCATGACATAAAAATTTATATATTTTCTTATTCATAAAAAAAGCGTCTGAAAGTCGAGATTGACTTACAGACGCTTCTTATATTATTTACAAATCATCAAATCCATTATCTTGTACATTTACTTTTACATATTGTCTTGATTTTTGTTCAAAGAAATCCGTTTTTCCTAGGTCTACTTCTTCGTAGGCTTTGATCCATTTCAATGGATTTTTTCGGTATTCTGGGAATGGTCGGTCATAGCCTAGTTGGTTGCATCGCACATTTGCGTAAAAATAAATATAAGCTTCGACATCTTCCACGTCTAGACCATCTATCTTCTCCCCGATCACTTCGCGTGCCCAGTCAACTTCGAGCTGTGCTGCTTCACGGAAAATCTCTTCTACTTCCCTTGCTCGCTCTGGTGTATCCAATTCAGGATATTCCTCTAATATCTCCTTGTAAATCTTCACAAATAAATCGACATGCAGCTGTTCATCACGGTTTATATAGTTAATCATCGTACTCGTGCCAACCATTTTTTGATGTCTGGCAAGATGATAGAAAAATGCAAAGCCAGAATAGAAAAATAGGCCTTCTAAAATCACATCATATACAATCGATCGAAGCAAGCTATTCACATTAGGATTTTCTGCGAATTCCTCATATCCTTTTAAAACAAAATCATTTCTTTTTTGAAGAACTGGATCTGTTCTCCAAAAGTCAAATACACGATCCTGCTCATCTTTTGATACTAAGCTAGACAATACATAGGAATACGAATGATTATGAATAACTTCTTGCTGCGCTAAAATAATCATGAGTGCGTTTAAACTGGAATCTGTTAAGAAGTCCGCTACCTTACCAGCGAAATCCGTTTGCACACTGTCTAAAAGAGCCAGTAACCCAATAATTTTTAAGAAAGCTTCTCTTTCTGCATCTATTAATCCTGGAAACTGCTTAATATCGTTGCTCATATTAATCTCAAAAGGAGTCCAAAAATTTCCTAGCATCTTTTTGTATTTAGGATATGCCCAACTGAATCGTACATCATCCCAGTTTAGTATATTAGAGCTTTGACCATTTACAATACCGGTTGAGCGGTTTGGCGCTTCTTTATCCATTAATTTTCTTCTTTCTAATTGCATGTTAGGTTCCTCCTTAGCTTGAACAAGAATCACAATCGATTAATTCAACGGAAGTAGAACGAACGTAATATGTCGTTTTCAATCCACTGTTCCAAGCGTCTAAATGTAAGTCTAGTAATTCTTTTGCCTTAATTGTATTTTGAACGTATAAATTCAACGACACACCTTGATCGATATGGCGTTGACGTGCTGCATTTTGCTTTAATGTCCAATGTTGATCAATGAAATATGCTGATTTGTAGAACCATGTCGTTTCCGAATTTAAATCCGGAACAGTCACTGGAATCTTGTAATCTTTCTTCTCTTCAGAGTAAGATTTTTGGAAAATCGGATCTATGCTCGCCGTGCTTCCTGCTAAAATCGACGTAGATGAGTTTGGTGCAACAGCCATTAAGTAGCCGTTTCGGATGCCATTTTCCGCGACTTCCTTACGTAGTTCATTCCATGCTTCGCTTTCGTATTGACGTTTTTCAAAATACGATCCTGTTTGCCAGTCCGACCCTTCGAATAAAGGATATGCCCCTTTTTCTTTTGCAAGCTCTACGGAAGCTTGAATTGTTAAGAAAGCCACCTTTTCATATAGCTTATCTGCAAACTCAACTGCTTCATCGGACTCCCAGCGAATGCTATTAAGTGCAAGTAAATGATGCCAACCAAAAGTACCAAGGCCAATTCCACGATATCTTGCATTCGTGCGTTCCGCTTGTGGAATCGGAATCATATTCAAATCAATCACATTGTCGAGCATGCGCACTTGGATTTTAATTAAGCGCTCCAAAACATCCGCTGGAACTGCTCGTCCAAGGTTAATGGAAGATAAGTTACAAACAACAAAATCCCCTGCTTTGCGACGAGTCACAATAACATCATCTTCTAATTGAATGGATTCAAACGAAGTAGCACTCTGGTTTTGGAATATTTCTGTACATAGATTACTGCTGTACACCATACCTGCATGCTTATTTGGATTACTACGATTTACCTCATCGCGGTAAAACATATAAGGCACACCCGTTTCGAGTTGAGAACGCATAATTCGTTTCATCAAGTCAATCGCTGGAACTGTTTCACGAGATAAACGACTATCATTTACACATTCCTCGTATTTTTCTCGGAATGAACCTTCTCCACGTTTCTCATCGTAGAAATCTTCTAGAGAATAGCCTTTTAACTGACGAACTTCATGTGGATCAAATAAATGCCACTCATCACGAGCATCTACTTTTTCCATGAATAAATCCGGCAAGCACACACCAGTGAAAATGTCGTGCGCACGAAGACGCTCATCCCCGTTATTTAAGCGTAAATCTAGAAATGTGAAAATATCTTTGTGCCAAACATCTAGGTAAACCGCAATTGCCCCTTGACGCTGACCTAGCTGATCCACACTCACTGCAGTGTTGTTTAATTGTTTGATCCAAGGAAGGACCCCGCTTGATGCACCGACAAATCCACGAATAGAAGATCCACGACTACGCACTTTCCCCATGTATACGCCAATTCCGCCACCAAATTTAGAAAGCGTCGCTACGTCTGTATTGGTATCGTAAATTCCTTGAAGACTGTCATCAACTGTGTCAATAAAACAACTAGATAGCTGTCCGTGAGGCTTCCCTGCATTAGAAAGTGTTGGTGTTGCAACAGTCATATATAAATTACTCATTGCCCAATATGCTTCTTTTATCTTGCCAAGACGATTTTTTTTCTCTTCTTTCATGAGTGTCATTGCAATAATCAACCAGCGTTCTTGTGGAAGCTCGACGATCGATTTATCAAAGTCCTTTGCTACATAACGATCAAGTAACGTTTTTAATCCGATATATGTAAATAAAAAATCTCGCTCCGGCACAATAAGTTCTGCCAACAGTTGCAGTTCTTCTTGGGAATAAGAATCTGCAAGGCGTTTGTCATATAGACCTTTTGCCACTAATGCTTGTACATTGCTTGCAAACTTACTATATACTGCGTCTGGCGTTGTGTTTCTATGTATTGCTACTTTTTCATATACATCAGCTAAATGAATGCGAGCAGCGACGAATGTCCAATATGTTTCTTGTTCATCTAAAAAGCTTAGTGCCTCTAGTGACATGGACTTGGACCACGCAGACGTTGTACCTTCTGGGAATTTCTTCATCCATCTTTCATGTGTTTTCAGAAGAGGTGCTATATTTTCTTCTCCAAACTCTTTTATTAATTGATGTAATACTTCTTGTTTTTCGGTATTCGTAACAGTTGTCATTTCTTATTCCTCCTTGTTTTTAAAACAGCAAAAAAGCGATGCCTCTTAGCCTCTTCGGCTGAGTCATCGCTCACGATTAAAAAGTAGGAAACAACAGACACATCAATGGTTCGAGATAGAGTCTTCGCCCCCACCTCTCAACCCCCGAAGAAAGTGTTGCTTCACCGATGAAGAGGCAGGTCTACTGGCTCGTGCTTCGTTCTTCTGTTGGCCTTCCCACGATTGCTCGCAGTGGCTATTTCAACAGTCGTCCACACTTACAGTTGCGGGGACAGCTTCGGTATTTAACCGAATTCCCTTTTAAACCATAAAGGTACCTATTCATCGTTCACATACTATATATTGTGTTCACTTCATTTATATAATCTAACATATTGTGTTTATACTTGTATAGAGGGAAAAAAGAACTGTGTCTCTGAAAAGCAGTTCTCCCAACTGAATACGTCCGGATAAATATTTTTCTGACCGGATAGAAAATTTTATGACCGTATAGTTTCATTTCTGACCGGATAATATTTTTTATGACCGTTCAACCTTATTAATCATCCGATTCACCCGAAAATATAAAAAGCAGACATCCTACTAAAATGTCTGCCCATACTTTCTTACATAAACACAATAACTGCTAGCACAGCCGCTAACACGAGACGATAAATCGCAAATGGCATTAATTTAACTCGAGAAAGGAGTTTTAAGAAGAATTTAATAGAGATTAGTGCGAACACAAATGCACTTAAAAATCCTACAATATAAAAGCCCATGTCATCCATATTAATTTGTTCCCAGTTTTTCAAAACTGACACTAGACTTGCCCCAGCCATAATCGGAACAGCCATGATGAATGTAAAATCTGCCGCTGTTCTATGACTCATCCCAAACAATACCCCACCGGAAATGGTAGCACCTGAGCGGGAGAATCCTGGCCATAAAGATAAACATTGCACTAGTCCCACTTTAAATGCTTGTGCATACGAAATTTGATCCAAACTAACGATGGAAGGGTTTTTCGGCCCAAATTTATCCGCAATAATCATCAAAATAGATCCAGCTACAAGACTATATATAACTGTTTCCACTCCAAATAAATGATCATCAATAAAGTCTTTAAACGCAAAACCTAAAACCACAGCAGGAAGCATTCCAACAATAACGTGTAGCAAATTGAATTGCTTGCTCGATTGTTCACTCTCTATTTTATACAATCCTACTAAACTAAATAATCGTTTCCACATAACTACAACTACAGCTAAAATCGAACCTAGTTGTACAACAATTTTAAATGTGTTTGCCGAATACTGCCCTAAAAATTCTTCCGTTTTCAACCACATATCATCGACAATAATCATATGTCCTGTGGATGAAACAGGGGCAAACTCTGTCATACCTTCAACAAAACCTAATATAAGTGCTTTTAACAATTCTAGAATTTCCATAAGATCTCCTTAGTCACGTTTTTTAAAATACCAAACAAGAAATGCAACACCAACTATTGCTAAAATAATATACACTATGTTGGAGTAGATATCCATATACCCTACAATTTCATTCCAGTTATCACCGACAGCTGCTCCCACGGAAACTAACACTGTATTCCAAATTAATGTTCCTAACGTTGTAAACCATAGGAATAACCAGAATTTCATATTCGACATCCCTGCAGGAATCGATATTAAACTTCTTACTAGTGGTACTAGTCTTCCGAAAAATACAGCCCAAACACCATACTTGTCAAACCATGCATCCGCTTTATGAATATCTTTAATCGACAATCGTAATAACTTGCCGTACTTTTTCACAATTTTCTCCAAACGTTCTACATCCAAAAGTGTGCCTATCCAATATAAAATAGTTGCTCCAACAACAGACCCTGACGTAGAAGCAATGATAATACCCAGCTTCGTCATCGTTGTTGTTGTCGTCATAAATCCTCCAAGGGTTAAGATGACCTCTGAAGGAATTGGCGGGAAAATATTTTCTGCCAATATTAATAAAAATACACCAAGATAACCAAACTGATTCATCCAGTCTGTAATCCATGCTTCCATTATGCTTTCACATCCTCTAACTTAATATTTACCACCCACAACTCTGATTGGCTGCCTAATCGAATAGGCGGACCCCAAAACCCAAATCCCGATGATACAATCGCGTGCAAACTTCCCTTTTGTTTATATCCATAATCGAGTTCAAATATTTTTCGTGTGAAAATATGATTCGGCCACATTTGACCTCGATGAGTATGACCCGAAACGTGAAAATCTACTCCTTCTTTTTCAGGAATTAGTAAATTCGAAGGCGTATGATCCATGACAAACCATGGCAAATTGCGTTTTTCGGGCGCTAATCCCGAAAGTTGCTTTCTTTTTTTATTCGTCAAATCTTCACGACCTGTCAAATACAACGAATCTGCAAGTAATATGGTTTCATCTAACAACATGTGTACATTGGATGCTTCCATTTCTTCTACTAATAAAGGAATCTTTTTACCATAGTATTCATGGTTTCCAAGGACCCCATATACACCATACGTGGAATCTAGTTGTTTCATCACTTCGGACATGCCGTTTTTCACAAACCAGATTGGATCATCATCTACCAAATCACCGACTAACAAGATCAAATCTGGATGTTCTTCATTTGCTTTTTTTACAAAACGTTTTAAATGCGCCTTATTGGATAATAAACCAAGATGGAAATCAGAAGCAACTACTACCTTTAATTCAGAAAGCTTTGAATCCTTTTTCGGAATCTTAATTGACAGCTCTCGCACAACTGGTGTAAAGGCGTTGTAAGTTCCAATCATCAGAATAAGCACAAATACAGCCAAAATCATCCAGCCAATCCACCTTAACTGACTTGGGAAAATCCACGTCACTATGGTCCCAATCGGAAAAAGAATAATTCCATACTGCATAATAATCATCCAGTAGGACCCTATTATATTAAATAATCGAAGCCGGTGGTCGATTCTCCCAATTAATATTGCATATCCAATTAAACCCCATACAACACCGAAGAACCATTTATTCACAGGTATGAATGTTTCTAACCACGCTTGGACACTCCACCCAAAATAAAACACAATTGCTGAGTATACAAGGACTACTAATAAAATGGCTCCGAATCTTTTCATTTTTAGTCTCCATTTTTTGTATTTTTTATTTAGTATAACAGATTTTTAATGGGCCACTCCCTTCTACGTCTCTGGACCTAGAGAAATATCATGTTTAAGCCCGTTTGGATTTTTTAACGGAATTGATAAGCTATATATACAAACGAGAGGAGGAACAAACATATGAAAAAATTTGGTTTAGTTGTACTCGGGTTTATCGCCGGGATTGTGGCACTAGTTAACTTAGGTCCACTTTTAGGACTCGCGGTATCGGCATTGATCGTCTTTGCAGGGGTGCATTTTTACTTAAAAAGTGATTCTACCTTTTTAAAAATCTTTTGGGCGAGTGTTGGAATCATTGGATTGCTTTCTGCTGTTGCCAACATACCAGGATTCGTTGGAATATTAGCCATCGTAGGTGTGTATTACGTTGTGAAGACATGGAAAAAAGAAGATGTTAGCTTTTCATCATCCATTGTGAAATCGGATGACCCATTTGTAAACTTTGAAAAACAATGGAATGAGCTTTATAAATAAGGAGGAAACGGATATGTCATTATTAAAAAGATTAAAATACTCAATAGAAGCAGACTTACACAAGCTTTTTGATAAAAAAGAAGAAAAAAATCCAATCACGATGCTCAATCAATACATTCGCGAAGCAGAAAAACAAACAGAGCAAACAGGTAAATGGTTAGAACGCCAAGGGAAATTAAAACAAGAACTTGAAAAAGAGCTAGCTGAAACATTACAAATGGTTGAAAAACGTCAGCATCAAGTAGAACTTGCAACTGCAAGCGGTGAAGAAGATTTAATCCTTTTTGCACAAGCAGAAGTGAATGCCTATAACGAGCGAGCAAGCGTTTTACAAAATAGCATTCACCAAACGATGGAGGAGCTTTTCGGCTTAGAACGTAAATACGAAGAAATGAAGCATAAAGTGAAAGATATGAAAGTACGTCAATTACAGTTGATGGGAAAAGAAAATGTAACACGTGCACATCATCAAATGGACAAAATACTGCAACCTGAGCAAAAGCAAAAAAACTTTGGTACATTTCAAGAGATGGAACAATACATCGATCGCCTTGGACAAAAAATTGAAAAAGAGCATGAAGTAACTTCTATGGAACAAAGATTAGAAATGTTAGAAAAAAACGAACAACCGAAGTCTGAAATTGTGTAAACTAATAAGTATAGTCGAGAGAAGGTACTCGCCTTCTCTTTCAATCATCTTAATGCGAAGAAGGAGGATTACTTCATATGAAAGAAAACCAAACAAACAAGTTAGCCTTTGTTCTCATTTGCTTTGTTTTCCTTATGTTTATAGAAGCAACCGTTTTTGGTAATGGCAATATAGTATTAGTTCTTCTTGGCATCGGGATGATGTACTTTAGTTTGCGCAAGCAAAGACGTTTTTTATTTTGGGCTGGTTTTATTTTGCTCCTTATCGCTATTTTTTCTATGTGGAGCTTACGTTTATTTTTAATAGCGATTATGCTGTACGCCCTTCATAAGCTTTGGAAAAACGAGCCTATCTCTCAGGTGATTAGACCATTTGGGGCTGTTTATGAAGAAACACCAAATAGTATTATTCAAAATAAGTTATTTTCTGCACAAACGACTCCGTTTCAAGCGTATGAATGGCAAGATATTCACGTACAAAGCTTTTATGGCGAGTTTGTAATTGATGTGACAGAAACCGTTTTGCCAAAAGGTACATCGCTTATTTCTATCCGTCAGTCCCTTGGAAAAGTAGTCATTTATGTCCCATATGAAATTCCTGTCAGACTCCATTATGCAACAATTTTAGGAGAAGCGAATATTTTAGGTCGAGGGATTCAACGTTTATGGAATCAATCTGTCTTATTAAAGGATGGCTATTTAGAGGATGTAAACTATGCTTCTGAGCTAGTAATTTCCGTTTCTACATGGATTGGAGATATCGAGGTGATTCGTAAATGAAGATATTCCTAGGGCAAGGTTTCTCGATTTTTATTATTTTATTAATACTTGCAACCTTACTGTTGTACGCCATTTGGGGATGGCCAAACGAGGAAGCATGGTGGTCATTACTTGAAATGAAATATGCTCAAATTCCTTTTGGTGCATGGGTCATTATTGTATTGGCATTTATAAGTTTTAGCTTTTCCTCAAATACACTACAGAAGGTTCGCGATCAGGAAAAGAAAATTGAAAAGAGTTTAAGACCTTTACTAGATGCAGAAACATTCGTACCAAACAAAAAAAAATATACGTATTCGAAGCGAATGCATGTCACTGCCAATCAATTAGAGCAACTCATTTTGACCCAACGAAAAACATTGCAACGAATTACGAACGAAAAAGCGGAAGCTCAAGATAAGATTATTCAAGAAAGAATCGTCCAAGAGCGTCAACGATTAGCAAGAGAGCTTCATGATTCCGTTTCACAACAATTATTTGCAGCATCTATGCTCCTTTCCACGATGGTCGAAATCGAAGAAGCCCAAAATGGAAAAGCTCCGAAAACCTTAATGCAAACAGAAAAAATCGTTCAGCAGGCGCAGCTTGAAATGCGCGCATTGCTCCTCCACCTACGACCAGCAGCCCTGCACGATAAGACACTAAAAGAAGGACTAGAAGAATTACTAGTAGAACTACAAGAAAAGGTCTTTTTCACAATCCGTTACCGATTAGAGGAAGTTTCTCTGTCGAAGGGCGCCGAGGATCATTTATTCCGTATCGCACAGGAAACGTTGTCGAATACGTTGCGCCATTCTAAAGCTACAGAGGTGGATTTATTATTTGTAGAACGTGATGGCTTAGCCATCTTCCGTGTGCAAGATAATGGCGTTGGATTTGAAATGGGCGAAGGAAAAAATGGCTCCTATGGCATTCAAAGTGTACGGGAAAGAGCAGTTGAAATTGGTGCTATCTGTAAAGTAGTATCTGTCCCTTCACAAGGAACAATCGTCGAAGTGAAGCTGCCGATTGAGAAAGAGCATGTTCAGCCACTTAGCGTTGAAAAGCAATCACTATCCGTAGTGCAGAAAGCAATTACCGAGGAGGAAGCTACTGAGCCACCAAAGTGACCTCGAGCAGCTATCGCTTAGGAAAGTAGAAGAAGAATGGAGATGCAGGGAATGATACGTATTTTATTAGCAGATGACCATGAAATGGTACGCATTGGCGTGTCTGCTTATTTACAAGCACAACCTGATATGGAAGTAGTTGCGGAGGCGGTGAATGGACGGGAAGCCGTGAGCCTTGCACTCGAACTTAAGCCAGATATTATTTTAATGGATATGGTCATGCCGATTATGAATGGTGCGGAGGCAACACGTGAAATCGTGCAAAAGTGGCCCGAAGCTAAAGTGATGGTTGTGACGAGCTTTATTGACGATGATAAGGTATATCCTGCATTAGAAGCAGGAGCAATAAGTTATTTATTGAAAACATCCAAAGCCTCTCATATTGCGGAATCCATTCGTAAAACATTAAATGGGGATGCAGTTTTAGAGCCTGAAGTGACGAATAAAATGATGAAGCGCATGCGACAAGGATCTAATCACTCTCTGCACGAAGACTTAACGGAGCGAGAGCTAGAAGTGTTACTTCTTATGGCAGGAGGCAAAACAAATCAAGATATAGCGGACACTCTTTTCATCGCTCTGAAAACAGCTAAAACACATGTCAGCAACATATTATCCAAACTGGAAGTGAGCGACCGCACACAAGCTGTTATTTATGCATTCCAGCATCAATTGGTTCCGTCCAAAAAATAACCTATATGAGCAGTTCATCATATGCTAATGAAAAGACGGAGTAAAGGATGTTTGTGTTCATGATACCGGAAGATCCAAATAACGAGCTGCCGCCTAACTTGAGCGATACCATCGGATTCATTGGCTCTGTCATTGTTACATTTGGATACATTATTGGCACGCTCGGTGAAGGTATTGCATTATCTGAAGCGGCTCGTGCAGAGCAGAAAGACAAACAAGCAGGGTTAGAACAGCAACAACAAATGAAGCAGATACAAAGTAAGCTGGATTATCTCGTACACGAAATGGAAACATTGAAAAAGAAGAAGAGATAACCTATTCACTAGGAAATCTCTTTTTTTATGAGGCTTGAAGTAACCTTGTCTAACTTTTAGGGGTCACTTCAAAGTCATATAGTGACTGAGAGATGGTCCCCTTTTCCAATGTATTGATTGCCGTTCCAGACGGACGCTTTCCGCGGGCATGTCGCTTTCGCTCCGACGGGTCCTTCAGCTCATGCACCTGCCGCTTCGCTTTCGGTGCAGAAAACATCTGCTATTCCCGCTGGAGTAGCTGTCTTCCACTACAATCAATTGCCTAGAAAAAATAGTAGTTTTATAAAAAGTATACAAAAAACAGGTGTAGAAAAAGACTCGTTTTTCTACACCTGCTTCAATTTATGAGTTTATTGGACAGCCCCTTTTCTCATATCATGTAACCATTCTTCAATTTCTTCAGGGCTAATAAAATGATGCACTTTATGGGGGTATTTCTTGAACTTCTTTAGAAATTCCGGCTTCATTTGCTCTTCAAAATATTTATTCCATTTGAACATTCGGCAAAAAATAGGAAATGTTGGTCGATAGTTAGCTTTTTCTATTTTCAGGAGCTGCCGAAAATACCGCATGACTATCCGCTTTGATCGCTTCCTAATAGGAATGTCTAAAAAAATAATGTGACCTGCTTTTTCCAATCCGGCGTCTGTCCAATCGATATGCACACCTTCTATGACCCAACTATCTAATGCGATAGCATCTTGTAACAACTGATTGCGCACTTCCATCTCATTACGAATATCGGCACCTACTGGATTTCTGGTCCATACGAAGTTATCGGTTTCAAAGTGTGGTACCTCCAGTTTACTTGCTACTTTTCGAGCAAGCGTTGTTTTGCCACTCCCCACCGATCCGACAATATAAATCTTCATTATTTATTCTGCTGTAGCACGATTTAATGCATGAATGATTCCAGCATGAATGCCTTCGTGCCAAACCATGAATTGCACAATAGCCTCTACTGTTTCCATTTGATGAAATTTACCGATTGCCATTGGTTCTGTTAAGCTATTTTGCAGATTATCTTTGAGTACCGCTTTAATTCGTTCAGGTTGCTCCTCTAATGCACGTACCAATTCATCCATTGTTGGGGGTTCTACTTCCCAGCTACCTGGGCTTGTACCAGGAACAAATAGAGGAAACCACTCTGGATGCATGGGCTCATACGACGGAATTGCTCGTTTCGTAAGAGTTTCCATTGTCGCAAATAGATGTCCCGTGTTCCATCGAATCGTATTGTTAAATCCACTTGGCTTTATGTCGTAAGCAGTTTCTTTACTTTGTTTCACTTTACCCAATGTGTAAACTCGTGCAAAGTTTAATTGACTTAGTGTTTCCATTATTCCAAAACCCCTTTTTCATTAAATTATAGCATGCAAAAAAACTTCGGAAAGTCTCTTCCGAAGTTTTTAATGTTAAATCACTGTTATTTTCACAGTTACTTTAAATAAATCACCGTCTACTTCCATCTTCAAGCTGCCTCCGTGTAAATCGACAATGGATTGGGCAATGGCAAGGCCTAGGCCAGAACCGTCTGTATGGCGCGATGTGTCTGCTCGTTTAAATCGCTCCGTTAATTCATTGACATCATTGCCTAATTCATACTTCGCAATATTTTTAATAACGAAAACGGCTTCTCCGTCGACCTGATCCAAATTGATATACACTCGTGTATTTGGAAGTGCATACTTTAATGTGTTGATAATTAAGTTATCCAGTACTCGCCACCATTTTTGTCCGTCTACATAGGACATAATTGGTTTTGTACCGATGACGACACGGTATTCTAACCCCGATTTATTAATGTCTTCTTGATGCTCGGCTATCGCTTGCTGCAATAACTGCGTTAAATCAACTTTTCGCCTATCTAATTCTATATTGCCTGAAGCCATTTTTGATACTTCAAACAAATCTTCTATTAACGTTTTCAAACGCATCGATTTTTTATCCAAAATGGCAATATAGGACGCTCGCTCTTCATCCGTTATACTTGGATTTTTTAATAAATCAGTATACGTAATAATAGAAGTTAATGGTGTCCGCAAATCATGACTTACATTGGTGATTAGCTCTGTTTTTAGCCTTTCACTTTTTGCTTGTTCGGAATGAGAAGATTTTATTCGATCACGAAGCTCATTCAAATTTGTGGCATGCTGAGCAATTGGTGACTTTCCTCTTACGTCAATCTCACTTCCAATAACGCCTTTTGCCATCTCCTCTGTTTTCGCTATAAGGCGGTTCAAGTAAGCCATTCTGGATAATGATACAACCAGTACGGGAACGCCTATAAATAAAGTCGCTGGTATCCAGATGATTAATGCTATCGGTTGCATGAGCACAAGCAACGTTCCAGCTCCCCAGAAAAACACGACGATTAACATGAGTAACGTTTGAATTCCGATAGATCGTTTTAAGAAAAGTCCTTCTAATGATTTTCCCCAGCTATAAATAAGACTACGTTTCCAATCTACAGTACCAAGTCCAGCACGCATCCACTTCCATTGATACAATGTGAGTCCTGTAAAAACAACTGCAAAAATAAATGTAATTATTTGCATATCATAGTCATTAGATATCACAAATTCTCCCAAAAACGAAGTGGTAGTAATGGTCAACAAAATACTTAAAAGGAAAAATGCTAATTTTAGATCAATTGGCAACTTGCGATATTTTTCTTCCCTACTTTTATTTCGAAAAGTTTCGTTATTTTTTCTCCACAATAAAGTAAATGCAACCGTTGCTAAAATTCCTACGAAAAGTACACTGTAAAACTTGCGTTGGTTTGATAAAAAGTATTTATACTCATGAGCTCTAGGTCCATTTAAAATACTAGATTCTGGAATCGCTATTGTCCCTTCAAAACGTGCAAATGGATTTCCCATTGTATCACTGACTAGCCAGCTATCGTCCACTTGTTGATAGACAGTGCGTTCTTTTAAGTAGCCATATTTACTCGAATATTCTTTTTTAAATGCGTTTTTTGAATTCATTTCTCCGTTTGTAAAATGTTCTCCTGTTTCGACATTCTTTAAGTCATATACAAAGTCCTCTTTTTGACTCAACAAATCATTTTTTGCATGTTCGATCGATTTGTAATAAGCATCTACTTGTGCTTCTTTTTCCGCTCGAATCTTTTGTTCTACATAGCTATCATCTGCGAAGTTTTTCGTAATATCCGCTAACTTTTTATCTCGTTCTGCAATTGCTGCTTCTGTCGTTACTTCCCCTGTCCCACTTAGATATTGATTCATTATCGAATCTAACTGGCTTTGCAGGTCCCCGTACCGATAGCGATATTCCTCTATTTCCGCTGGCGTTACCGTGATCTTTTTCTTCACTTCTTCTTTATCTGGTACCGCTAAAACTACTGGAACAATAGACGATTCAAATTCAGATAGCTGCCACCCAAAAGCATCACTATCAAAATAGCTCGTACCGATAAAATTCCGTCCTTGTTTTATTAGCGTAAATAGCGATAACAGTGTGATTACTGCCAACGCGCTAAGTAAGATATTTCTTCCTATCGAATGCTTCATCCCGCAACGCCCCCATTCATATTTCGTAAAATTTGAACAAAACTTTCTTTAATCTCTATTAGTGGCATCCAATTGGCTAGACAGTAGGTTAAACAACTGATGCCGCACACAATTGCTAAAATAGACAATAGTAAATTCCATTTACTTGTCGATTTTATAGCCAACGCCCCACACCACCTTTACATATCTCGGATTTTTTGGATCCGCTTCAATTTTTTCGCGTATTTTACGAATATGAACTGCCACAATATTTTCGGCGTTATATGCGGGTTCATTCCAAACACGCTCATAAATTTCATTGATAGAAAAAACGCGTCCGGCATTGATCATCAGTAGCTCTGTGATTTTAAATTCAATTGGTGTCAGTTTCACGGATACACCTTCAACAGAAAGCATTTTTGCTTCTTGGTTTAGGATAAGCCCATCAATTTCGATAACCGGCTGCTGACCTTGGTAAGTACCAAGCTTCGTATAACGTCTAAGCTGTGATTTTACTCGTGCCACTAGCTCCATTGGATGGAACGGTTTTGTCACATAGTCGTCTGCTCCTACAGATAGACCATGTATTTTATCCGAATCCTCTGCTTTCGCACTCAGCATGATGATTGGAATATTTTTTTGTTCTCTTATTTTAAAAGTCGCTGAAATTCCGTCCATTTTCGGCATCATAATGTCCAACACTATCACGTGCACTTCATTTTCTTCTATTAACTGTAGCGCTTCTAGACCGTTCGCTGCTTTCAAAACGTTATAACCTTCATTTTTCAAATAAATTTCAATACCATCTCGAATATCCTGGTCATCATCCGTCACTAATACTGTAAACTGTGTCAATTGCTTACCTCCTAGGCCCGCACGATGTGGGTCATGCATCCGTTGCCACAGAATGTGGTGTACTTAGGATGCCTTCCTCATCGTTCTTATGTTTCTTATTGTACCGTTCATTTCTTAACATTCCAGCAGGATAAGTATGAAGAAATTCTTAAGAATCTAGTTTATTTACTTGTATTTTAAAATTCGATTTCCTATTGTTTAAAGCTTTTTGAAAGGTTCAACAGATTTAATATGTTTATTTTATTTGTGTTATCTGCATTTACATTTGCGGTACATGATAATAACAAAAATACCGGTTAGGTGCTTTTGGGTAGAATAAAAAGGGGGGAGCTCAAACGTTCTTCCATTTAGCTTGTTTCTGCAACACGATTACATTTCATCCCCTGGCTAGTTATTCTCATATATCTTTCCGATTCAAACCACCTGTGATATGATGTCAGAATAATAAAGTGTGATTTTAATCAAGGGGTGTTTAATATGTATCAAGAGACACATAAGATCGATTTAGTGCAAAAGGTTTTTAAAAACTGGAAAGGCTTTTTCATCCCATATGAGATGGCATTATATGAGTTGAAGAGTGATTTCAATATTATTGATCTTGAATGGAAATCGAAACACGGATACTCTCCCATTGAGCATATGAAAACACGCATGAAAACTATTATGTCATTGGTTGAGAAGGTTGAAAATAAAGAAATACCGCTGACTCAAGAATCTATTAAACAAGAAATACGAGATATTGCTGGAGTACGAATTGTCACTAGCTTTATTGATGATGTATATTTGCTGAAGGAACATATCGAGCAGCGTGAAGATATTCGCATAATTAGAGTAAAAGACTATATTAAAGAACCTAAAAAGAGTGGCTACAAAAGCCTTCATCTTGTTGTAGAAACGCAAGTTTTCTTATCTAATGAAGTGATATGGGTTCCCGCGGAAATCCAAATCCGAACATCCGCTATGGATTTTTGGGCATCAACAGAACATAAACTCAACTATAAATATCAAGGTGAATCAATACCGGAAGAAGCTCAAAAACAATTAATTGAGCTATCCAATGCTTCCTCGTTACTGGACAAAGAAATGTCTAAATTAAGACTTCAACTACTATCTGGTGAAACAGATTCAAATGGATAAATAATGAAAACGGAGACAATCTACTTGTTAGGTTTTCTCTGTTTTTTGTTAGTTCTATAATAGTTCTTAAGAATCTAGTTTTTGTACATGATAATAATTGAATAGTAGACATTTCTTTTGGTTATAATTTTTTCTTTTCAATTAAAATAAAAACACCCCGTATAAGTTAGATTTTGTGTCTAACTTTTACGGGGCAGTTCATAATAGTAGGTGGTTCCTTCACCTATTTTACTATCTACTTTTGCCAACTTGACTGCTTCGTTTTTCGGCGTGCGAAGTAACATATCTAATGCGCCAATGACTTTCTCTCGAGGATATTCTTTCAACATGTCTTCAATAAATTTGTCGATTCTTTCTTGTTCCATGGTAGCCACCCTCTAGTTTAATGTTGCATTGTCACATCTTTGAAAAATTTATCCTGCAGTTTATCATTTCAACAGTTTGAATTCGCTTATATAGCTTCTCAAGTGGAATATGCACACTAGTTCTTCTTATTATACGAACATCCGTTTCTTTTCGCAACTAAAATCCACTTAACTTGAAATGTAAAATTAAAGAGTGAGGATAAAGCCAAGAGTAAATGCTAAAAAAAGTTTCCTATTGATGTACCTTTATATGGTCATTAATAATATCGGTAAAGATTGAAGAAGTGTTAAGCAACTCATTAACAGCCAAGTGCAAACTTAGTGTTTAATTTAATAGTGTAATTTCTTCTTCCATCTATCGTATCCATATTCTTATTCTGTTGATTAGATTCAATCTATAATTTATTTCTTAAAGTTGCCCTTTACACCTCATTTCTAATAAGCGAACAATCTATTTATCCGTGAGAGCAACCAAATCAATAAAGGGATTGTCCCTAAAGTCATACATTGACTGAGAGATGGTCCCTTTTCCATGTATTGATTTCCGTTCTAGACGGACGCTTTCCGCGGGCATGGCTTCAGTCTCCTCGTCGCTATCGCTCCTGCGGGGCCTTCAGCTCACGCTATTCCCGCTGGAGTCGCCGTCTTTCACTACAATCAATTGCCTACAAAAAAATAGTAGTTTAATGAAAAGTATACAAAAAACAGGTGTAGAAAAAGACTCGTTTTTCTACACCTGCTTCAATTCTTACGAACACCTACACCAATCTACTATTTATTTATTATTGTATTTGTAACTTTCTGAATATTGAACAGTCTAATTACTTAAAGGAGTGAACAAGATGAAAAAAATAGTATGGGCTGTATTCTCTGTCTTAATGCTTTTAATCCTTACTAGCTGCGGAACTAGTAATTCTAATACTACAACTGGGAGCCAAGAACCTGATAAAGGTATTTTAACTAAAATTGATTTGAACGATGATGGAGATGCGATCTTCATTATTAAAAATGAAGGAAAAGATGAAGCTATTTTATCGTTTACGAGTGGGCAATCAATAGAATTTCAGCTGTTAAATGAGGCGAAGGAAGTCATTTACACATATTCTGCCAATAAGTTATTTATGCAAAAGACGTTAGAGAAGAAATTACAACCTGGAGAAGAATGGGCTATTCCACTATACCTTCAGGCAGAACTTGCCGGAGTGCCAGCAGGAGCTTACACGTTAATGGTTTGGTCGACAGCGGAAGGGCTAAATGATCTTAAAATAGAGACCACCTATGATTGGGCTGGAATTGCAACGTCTGAATCAACTGGAAAACTCGTCGTCGAAACACAGGAAGTTACTTATATCGGCCAACAGGACCTCCATTCAATTGAGGTGAAAAATCTAGAAGGCACGACCGAAGTAATGCGCCTATCCGAAGTTGCAATCCCTTTCTTTGATGGGCTAGAAGAAGGAACAAAACTTATCGTTGAGTATGTAGTAGAGAATGAACAAAAAGTCATTCAATTTGCCAGCCTAGCAGAATAAAACGAGCAAGGGGAATATAAAAGTTCCCTTTGCTCGTTTGCTTTTGTTAAAAAGTAGATGTTAAGATAACCGGTTTGAACTCATCTTTCTTCTTGATATCCATTGTTTATATCGTAATTTTCTACACGTTCTAGGTTGAATTTCTCCATAATTGGTAGATCGTTTGTTTGGAAAAGCAAACTGTCAGTAGTTGCAACATGCACATGCAACGCCCAGTTTGGCACAACAGTTGGTTTTTTCTTTTTTAAGTCATTCTTCGTTCATGCCGATGCAACGTTCGCACTCGTATAGGGATGATTCTACGTGCTCATTAATAACACATCCGCACTCGCGACAATGTTTAGTGTTTACTTCTTGAGTAGTTGTTTTCATGCAAATCACCTCCTATAAGGGTTCGTTTTTTTTTTAGTTAATTTTTTCGTAACCAGGCAACGTCAGAAACTCGATAAATTCATCTTTGCTTATTAAGGAAAGGAATAGGTCAGCTGCTTCCATGTAACGTCCTTTTGAATAGGCTTCATTACCAAACGTTGCTTTTATCTTTCCTAATTCTTCTGTCAAAATCTGTTCGGCTAGTGGAATGGTGATATTACGACCGTCTTCTAGTTTTCCTTCTGGGTGACGAATCCATTGCCATACTTGAGTACGGGAAATTTCAGCTGTTGCTGCATCTTCCATCAAGTTATTGATCGGCGCTGCGCCATTTCCACGTAACCAAGAGGCTATATATTGAACCCCTACGCTGCAATTTAGGCGAAGTCCATCTTCTGTAATTGTCCCCTTGGGTACTTCGAGTAAATCTGCTGCTTTTACTTGAACATCTTCCCTTTTACGATGGATTTGGTTCGGTGTTGGCATATGTTCTTGGAATTGCTCCCAAGCGACAGGCACTAAACCTGGATGCGCTACCCATGTTCCATCATGCCCATCCGTTGCTTCTCTACGTTTATCTTCTCTCACTTTGGCAAAAGCTGCTTCATTCGCTGCTTCGTCGCCTTTGATCGGAATTTGTGCAGCCATTCCACCGATTGCGGATGCATTCCGACGGTGGCAAGTTTGAATACAAAGTTGTGAATACGCTCTCATAAATGGTGACGTCATCGTTACCTGACCGCGATCTGGCAAAATCACTTGAAATTGATTACGAAGTCGTTTAATGTAACTGAAAATGTAATCCCAACGTCCGCAGTTTAAACCTGCCGAATGATCACGGAGTTCATATAAAATCTCATCCATTTCGAATGCTGCCATGATTGTTTCTATTAACACAGTAGCTTTGATTGTACCGTTTGGAACACCTAGTTGCTGCTCCGCATAGAGGAAAATATCATTCCACAGCCTTGCCTCTAAATGGCTCTCCAGCTTTGGCAAATAAAAGTAAGGACCTGTTCCGCGAGCAATTGCTTCTTTCGCATTGTGGAAGAAATAGAGTCCAAAGTCGAAGAAACTACCAGATATCGCTTCTCCGTGAATTCGTGCATTTTTCTCCAAAAGATGTAATCCTCTAGGGCGAACAATTAACACTGCGGTTTCTTTCTTCAAACTATATACTTTCCCTGTTTCAGGTTGTGTGAAAGAAATCATTTTGCGAACAGCATCTCGCATATTGACTTGGCCCTTGATCATATTCTCCCAAGTTGGAGAAGTTGCATCTTCAAAACAAGCCATAAACGTTTTTGCACCAGAATTTAAAGCATTGATAACCATTTTACGATCCACTGGACCTGTAATTTCTACTCGGCGATCTTGTAAATCTTGGGGAAGCGGAGCAATTGTCCAGTCCCCATCTCGAATTGCTTTTGTTTCTGGTAAAAAATCTAGCGTTCCCCCGTTATCTAGCTTTTCTTGGCGAACCTGACGCGCTACCAACAATTCTTTTCTTCTATGATCAAATAGGTGATGTAAAGAAGCCACGAATTCTAATGCCTCGGGCGTCAAAATTTCACGACTACCTTTTACATCCTTCCCTACGATTTCAATCATTTTAGCAGTAGTTTGTTCCATAAAGGTTCAGCCTCCTTTCTACTATAATTATCAAGCAAATTGTGCAACTTCTGTTGAGCCTTTCATTGCTGTTGTAGAGGAAGTCCCTCCAGATACAATTTGTGAAATTTCATCAAAATAGCCTGTTCCTACTTCACGTTGATGTTTCGTCGCAGTGTAACCATTTGCTTCACTTGAAAATTCTGCTTGTTGAAGTTTTGAGTAAGCAGCCATACCATTCGTTTTATAGTCATGTGCTAATTCGAACATACTGTGGTTTAATGCGTGGAAACCTGCCAGTGTTACGAATTGAAATTTGTAACCCATTTTTCCTAACTCTACTTGGTATTTTGCGATTGTTTCATCATCTAAATTCGCTTTCCAATTAAAGGATGGTGAACAGTTGTATGCAAGCATTTTATCTGGAAACTGTGCACGGATAGCGTCAGCAAATTGTTTTGCTTCTTCTAAACTTGGGTGAGACGTTTCACACCAGATAAGATCTGCGTATGGTGCATATGCTAAACCTCGTGCAATTGCTTGCTCAATGCCTGGTTTCGTTTTGAAAAATCCTTCCGGAGTTCTTTCTCCAGTTATGAATGCAGCATCACGTGAATCGATATCACTTGTCACCATATCTGCTGCATCTGCATCTGTTCGAGCGATTAGTATAGTTGGTACGCCAGAAACATCTGCCGCAAGACGAGCTGCCACTAGATTGCGAATGGCATTTTGTGTAGGAAGAAGTACTTTGCCACCAAGGTGACCACATTTCTTTTCAGATGCAAGTTGGTCTTCTAAGTGGACCCCCGCTGCTCCCGCTTCAATCATGCCCTTCATTAGTTCAAAAACATTTAAAGGTCCACCGAATCCTGCTTCTGCATCTGCAATAATTGGTGCAAACCAGTCAAAATTGTCTTCTCTACCTTCCGCTTGATCAATTTGATCTGCACGTTGTAATGCTTGGTTAATACGCTTTACTACAGCTGGTACACTGTTTGCCGGGTAAAGGCTTTGATCGGGGTACATTTGACCCGATAGGTTTGCGTCTGCTGCAACTTGCCAACCACTTAAGTAGATTGCTTGAAGCCCTGCTTTTACTTGTTGTACAGCTTGATTTCCAGTTAAAGCTCCAAGTGCATGAATGAAATCTTCTTTATGAAGGGAACTCCATAAACGCTCTGCTCCTTTGCGAGCTAGCGTATGTTCAATTTGTAGTGAGCCACGGAGTCTGATTACTTCTTCCGGTGAATATGGACGTTCTATCCCTTTCCAACGACTTTCTTCATTCCATTGATTTTGTAACTCTTCTACTTGTTGTTGTCTTGTTGACATGTGCAACACACCTCTCGATTAATTTTATTTGGAAAAATGTAAAATATTACTTTTTCACTGTATCATAACAGTGTTTTTTCTTGTAATCTAATATATAACAGAATGACTTTTTCTGTATGTTTTTTTGGATATAACACCTTTTTTTAAGGATGAAAAAGTAATAGAACGGATGAAAACGGAATATTTTGATTTTGGAGGTGTATTAGTGGAAATTACGAGGGAGCAATTAAAACGGTATAGTAATTTATTAGAAGAGTGGATTCCCAAAGAGGCATCCATTGCAATAGCAGCAAGAGATCAATACATTTACTATGCTGCTGGAGAACATGATTTACAGTTAAAAGAAGGTCAAAAGGTACAGCCTGGAAGTATTGCAGACTTGGTGTTACAAAATGGCATTCGAGCAGAGGCTGTATTAGATGATGCACTGTTCCATATCCCCTATTACGGGGTAGGTTATCCCATTGATATTAGTGGAGAGAACGCGGCATTAGTAATCATACTTCCCCCTCCACATGCCATATCTCCCCCTCCACCTTATCGTTTTTTGACAGGTAAACAGGATGAAGATTGGCGCCCCATACCCGTTGATAAAATCGCTTACATGGAAAGCTTGCAGAAAAAAACATGGTTCTATACGGAGAAAGAACCTTATAAAACAAACATTCCTTTAAAGGATTTACAACAACGATTACCCGACAACTTTTTACGAATACATCGCTCTTATATCGTTAATGTTTCATTTATCGATCGTATCATTCGAGATTTTTCATCCAATTTTTTAGTTCTTCTTCATGATGGCACGGAGCTTCCTGTAAGTCAGTCTTATATAGCCGAGGTTCGCAATACTTTAGGATTTTAATAGCTTCTATAAGTTCGTCATTGACAAAAAATCACCCATTTAGAGTAACAGGTTCGGTTTATGGGGAGAAAACATTAATTAACAACCTAATCGGGGAGACAATTCACATATAAATTGGTGTCTCCTTTTTTTGTTATATCAACACTTTAGCTGTGATGAAGTCAGATGTACTTTGAGTATATTGTTACAAAATAGACATAAAAAGAAAATTCAGAGTAATGTGTAAATGATACAATGAATTTATAAAAACCAATTATTACAGGAAAGAGGGATTTTATATGTCCGAAAGCAAACGGTTTATAAAAGATGTTCCTGATGAAGATGTAAAATTTTCCGTTATAATACCTGCTCACAACGAAGAAAAGTACATAGGTGAATGCCTAGAATCAATTGCAAAGGCCGCACAACCATATAAAGATCAGGTTGAAGTGATCGTTGTGCTAAATCGTTGTACGGATAGAACAGAGGAAATTGCAAAGTCATACAATTGCGTGACATTGGAAAATTACGATAAAAATTTATCCAAAATTAGAAATGCAGGGGCTGCACTAGCAAAAGGGGAAATCCTGATTACAATTGATGCTGATACTCGAATGACAGATCATTTGTTATCTGAGGTTGAAAAGCATTTAGCATCCAATCAATACATTGGGGGAGGCGTGAACGGAAATTTCGAAAGAATGTCCTTAGGTATAGTGGTTTCTACCATGTTACTAATTGTTCCCTTACTGTTCAAGTATGGTTTTATCTCTGTAGGAGTTTTTTGGTGCTATAAAAAAGATTTTCAGGCAATTAAAGGTTTTAACGAGAATATGCTAATGGCAGAAGATGCTGATTTTGCAAAGCGATTAAAACAATGGGGTAAGAAAAATGGTAAAAAATATGGAACGATTAAGAATGGAATGATTACTTCGTGCAGACGATTTGACCAATATGGGGACTGGGTTTTACTTAAACGACCTGATCTGATTTTAGCTTATCTCAAAGGCAATAATCACAAGGCTGCTAATGAAGCCTATTATGAAGATCAAGCAAGATGATAATGAAGTAAACTCAATTGCTTATATTCCAGATAATAATTCTCAGCTTGAAGGTAAGATAACGCAAACAAAAAGCAGATAATAAAACAGACGACAAATAAAGTTGTCTGTTTTTTACTGTGTATATTTTTCAATATATTTCCTAGAACGGAACTAAACTTGATAAACAACCAAAAACTATGGTTTGAAATAAACTAATAAAAGACCCCTTATTGACTTGTAGATATTTCAAATACCTGGATTGTCTAAAAGAGGTCTTTTCATCTTTGTTATTCAATATTTGTGAAATAGATGGAAATATCACAACAAAATTGAAATAGGTTTAAACAATGACTTTTTTTATATTTGCCAAGTCTTTTTCTGCTCGGTTGAGAATAAATTTATCTTTTGTAAGAGTAAAAACTAAAATTGCGTTATGGAAAGATTCAACCGCTTTTATATACCTTTCCTAATATGTATATCGATTGGTGCGATTCTAGATGATAAAGGACTTGATTAATGACTTCTAAAGCATCAGATATTGTTCTATTTTAAATAACGTATGAGCCCAACCCGAGGAGTAAGAGGGGGATCCTCTACAACTTTATGATTTTGTAATTTCATGTTAATAAATTTATAGATTCTATGGGCTACTTGAACATTTTGAATCGATAAATTAATAAAAGCAATGGAATTTAAAATATTGAAATCTAGTTCTGAACTACATGTCTTCAAACTTACAAGTTCATTTAAAATAAGAAGAGCACCTAATGCCAACCAAACCCGTTACATTTAGAGGCAAATCTCTTTTTATATTTCTATCACTATTTTCTTCGTTGATTTGCTACCAACCGTTAAAACTACAATGCTTCCAAGTAATAACAAAATCCCGATCCAAGACGTTGCACTGAGCGCTTCTCCAACGATAAATACTCCTAGCAAAGCGGCTGTTGTTGGCTCTGCTAAGGATAAGGTGAGCGCAGAGGAAGATGGTATTTTGTGAAGACCTCTTCCATATAACACATATGCCACACTCGTTGTAGCTAGTCCTAAATAGAAGATAATGCCTACATTTCCGACTTCCATTAACCAACTGACATCATATAGGAAGAAGAAAGGCATCATTAGCAACGCACTAACTGAAAAAGTCATAGCTACAACAGGGATTGCTTCTTCCTTTTGTAATAATGCTTTACTCGATATCGTATATAAAGCAAATATGATTCCTGCTATAAGAGAATACACAATTCCAATAGGATTGATCGTGATTTCTCCTTTATTTAAAAATAAAAACAAGCATCCTACAATAGCGAAGGAAGTTGATATTCCCCAGATTCTTGTTGGCCGTAATTTTAAAAATAACCATTCTATTATTCCTGAAAATACAGGAGCACTTCCAATCGCAACAACACTTGCAATGGCCACACCTGTTAATCGAACGGAAGAAAAAAATAATAACTGGAATAAGGATATACAAATGGCTGCATACAAGGTTTCTTTCCATGGCCAGGTTTTAAATTTAATTTTTTTTAGTAGAATCATAAAAAGTAGTAAGGAAAAGCCTCCAACTGCTGAACGACCTGCACTTATAACAAAAGGGTGCGCATCATTTGGTAAAAAAGTTTGTGCAGTACCCGTCGTACCCCAAAGAATTGCACCTAGTAAAACAAATATATATGGCAGAACAGACAAACTATTTCACTCCTTTCAGATATTTCATGACCAATCAAAACAAACTGACAAACTTGCCAAGTTGTATACAATCGAGCATATTGAGATACTTCTTTCCGTACATTATACTATAAGAGATAGGAGGCATTTGCACATGTATATGACAGTGGACGAAACTGCGGATTATTTATCCATGCCTATTGATCAAGTAAAAAGGTATATTGCTGAAAAAAAGATTCGTGCTATCTTCGACGGTGAAGACTATTACGTAAATAGTGCGCAATTTCAAACACATTTGCAACAATTGGAAGATCTGAAACGTCAGATTGATGAATGGCGAAACACCCCCATTCCAGACGACATTGACGTAAAAGACGAGGATTAATGTAAAAACAATCGATAAATAGAACTTAAGTGTGTGACAGACAAAAAGGACTTTCTCCAAATGAGGAGACTGTCCTTTTTCTATTGTAAAATTTTAGATGGTTGCCATTTTATTATATTGTTATAAAAAACCCTGCTCGTTTTCCAATAATCTCTGCATAATCTTCTACCATAACACTTGCCGTTGGGTACATCCCTGCTCCAGGACCAACTAGTGTAAGTGTCCCAATGTAGTTTGTATCTAAAGAAACAGCGTTGTTTACTCCCTCAATTGCGAATAAAGGATGATCCGGACCTACAAGTTGTGGACCTACTGATGCGTAAAGTTCCCCATTTTCATCTTGTTCAATTTCTGCAACATGACGATAACGAAGCCCTTCTTTTTTCGCTTTTCTAACATCTTCTAAAGAAATCCCATCGATTCCAACAACTCTTACGTCCTTCCAGTTTGGCTGCTTACCAAAAGCAAGTGCACTTAAAATCATTAGCTTTCGGAATGCATCTTGACCAGAAATGTCGTTATACGGATCTGCTTCTGCATAACCAAGGGCCTGTGCTTCCTTTAGCGCATCGTCAAACTGGCATTCATCTAAACGCATTTGCGTTAGAATATAGTTCGAAGTTCCATTTAAAATCCCTTGAATCTTCTTCACCGAATTCACTTGAAGTAAATTTTTCAGTGTTTTAATAACCGGAACCCCACCTGCAGTAGTCGCTTCAAAGCCGACAAAGACACCACGTGATTTTGAGCGTTCTTGTAGTGGGATACTATATTTAGAAAACATCACTTTATTTGCCGTAATAACGTGACACCCATTGTCAATCGCTCTACATAAATAGCTATACGCTGGTTCTTCATTGACTATAGCTTCAAAGACAACCTGAAGGCCAGGGATATTCATAATATCCTCGAAATTATCTGTCACTAGTACGCCAGGCGTTTCTGGTCTATCTTTCGATAAATTATTAATTAGAATGGCACTAATTTCAATATCCAATCCTAACGAGTTTTTTAAGTCTTCTCTTTTTTCATTCACAATATGATAAATCCCTTGGCCAACTGTTCCAAAACCTAAGATTGCTGCTTTTATTTTCGCCATACTTTCTCCTCCAAATGAATCTGCACAATTGAGTTCAAATATTCATATTCTAATAAAACACCAACCGAACATTGATTGACTATTTTACATATTGTAGACTATTTTCTCTCAACTAACAACAAAATTCTATCTAGAGAGGACATTTGTTTTTCCTACAAGTACTTTATCAAGTGCATTTTGCAAGTCTTCCACTGCTTCTAACCCTACAGACAAGCGAATTAAGTCCTCTGTAACACCTGATTTCACTAAGTCTTCAGGAGTTAATTGTTGGTGTGTGGTAGATGCAGGGTGAATAATTAACGATTTTGCATCACCTACGTTTGCTACATGCGACCAAATTTCAATGTTATCGATAATATGTCGGCCAGCTTCTTTTCCACCCTTTACCCCAAATGTAAGAATAGAACCAAAGCCATTGTATAAATACTTTTGTGCCAGTTCATAAGATGGATGCTCTTCTAATCCTAAGTAGTTAACCCATTCAACACCCTCGTGATTGGATAAATAATCTGCAATTTTTTGTGCGTTTTCATTGTGCTTAGGAACGCGTAGATGAAGTGTTTCTAACCCTTGAAGGAAAGAAAATGCTGCATCTGGGCTTAAGGATGGACCAAAATCACGAAGCAATTGAACGCGTAGTTTAATCGCAAATGCTACGGTAGGCACATCAATGCCATATCGCAAGCCGTGATAGGTTACGTCTGGCTCTGTGAATCCAGGGAACTTCTCTGAATCCCAATTAAAGTTTCCTCCGTCTACTACTACTCCTCCGATTGTTGTACCGTGACCACCAATCCATTTCGTCGCAGAGTGGATGACTACATGAGCACCATGTTTAATCGGATTCGAGCCATATGGTGTTGCGAATGTATTATCTACTAAAAGAGGAACTCCTACTTCATTTGCAATCGCTGCCACTTTTTCAACATCTAACACGTTCAAACTTGGGTTACCAATAATCTCAGCGAAAAATCCTTTTGTTTTTTCTGTAACTGCTGCTCGGAAATTTTCTGGGTCTGTGGAATCTACAAATTTAACTGTAATTCCGTAGCGTGGCAATGTATGTGCAAATAAATTAAAGGTACCGCCGTACAAGTTTTCCGCTGCAATAATTTCGTCTCCTGCTCCCGCAATATTCAAAATAGAAAATGCAATTGCTGCCATTCCTGAAGAAAGGGCAACTGCTGCTGTTCCACCTTCTAGTAGAGCAATTCGCTGTTCAAAAACATCTACAGTAGGATTTGTAATACGAGAGTAAATATTACCAAATTCTTTTAAAGCAAATAAATTTTGTGCGTGCTCTGTGTCACGAAATACAAAAGAAGTCGTTTTGTGAATTGGAACTGCTCGTGAACCTGTTACTGGATCTGGTTGTTGACCACCGTGTAAAAGAAGTGTTTCTGGTTGAAGATTTGTCATTTGAATTCCTCCTAGAAAGTAGTTTAGATGGATACTTCGGAGTCGGGAGAGGATTGAGAACAAACAAAAACCCCTCTTCAATTTAGAAGAGGGGTGCGATTTCGCATGTTCCTCCTCTTATCTTCCAAATTCGTAACCTGAATTTGTAGGATGTAGCACCTTTCCAAGTTTAGAACTTGTTGGTTGCCGGGCATCGTAGGGCCTAGTCCCTCCGCCACTCTTGATAAGAGTATTAGATTATTTTTCCATCTTGTTACACAGTATATGATTCTATTTATCTGTTCGTCAAGTGTTTTTCACAAAAATTCTGAAACTTCTTTGTACTTGATACGTTTAATATAGTGGAATACTTTTTAGGGAGTGACATACGATGGTAATTTGGAGTATTAGCATCATAGTAATTAGCTATTTAATTGGAGCTATGCACGGTTCAAAGGTAGCCCAATTTTTTAGTGGAGTGAATATAAAAAAAGAAGGCTTAAAAAACTCTGGTGCCTCCAATGCAGCAATTGTTCTTGGAATGAAGTACGGGATGTTAGTTGCAGCAATCGATATTTTAAAAGGTGTGTTCGTTATTATCGGTGTTCGCTTTTTTACAGAGCAATTTGCTACTTTTTCAATTATCGAGTTGGATTTATTACTTTATCTAGCTGGTGCCGCAGTCATTTTAGGACATAACTTCCCCATTTACACTCGTTTTAAAGGTGGAAAAGGGACTGCATCCATTATTGGTGTGCTTCTGGCTATTCATTGGCCTATTGGGCTAATCGGTCTTTTATTATTAATTGGTGCTACTTTTTTAACAGATTATTTATTAATTGGTGTATTTGTATTTTACTTTGTATTTGTGGGTGCTTCTATTTGGACTGCAGATGGAGTTGCACCAATTGCGATTGCTGCACTTTTATTATTCATGGCGTCTATTTTGCATATCGAAAACTTCCAACGCTTAGCTAGGAAAGAAGAGCCAAGGATATCTGCATTTCTAAGGAAAAAGAAGACTTCCATGTAAATGAAATGGGTGATTTGCATAAACAAAAAGAAGAGGTGGATTGTGCTTATTCCTTTATTAGTGATTGCTTCTAGCGGACTCGGTATGTGGATGCTTACTAGTAAATGGATCAATGATGGACTGGAACCTAAAGCAGATGGCTCGAATGAATACGCCATCGTTCTTGGTGCCAAAGTGAAGGAAGGCAATATCCCTTCCCTCGCGTTACGTTATAGATTGGAATCTGCACTAACTTATGCTACAGAAAATCCGCATGTGAAGCTTGTATTGTCTGGTGGACAAGGACCGGACGAAGACATCGAAGAAGCTGCGGTCATGAAAGCTTTTCTATTGGAGCACGGAATAGCGGAAGATAGACTCATCGTAGAGGATCAATCTACTTCTACTTATGAGAATTTGCTATTTTCTCAAAAGCTCCTACCGAAAAACGTAGAATCCGTAACGATTATTACAAGTGACTACCATTTACAACGTGCGAAAATTCTTGCAGAAGAGATCGATTGGGACGCAGATGTTGTAGCAGCTAAGACACCAAAAATTAGCGAAATGAAGTCGCGTTTACGTGAACGCGCTGCATTACTGAAAACCTATATTGTAGGGAAATGACTCCGAATGTGTACGTTTGGGGTCATTTTTTTGTCGTGTTCATTTCCGTCCGGACTGCTCTCGTTTGGACACGCCGGCTCTTGCATAGACATGGTGAGCTCTCGTAAGAGTGGAATCGCTCTCGTTCGGACGCAGTTTGTCTAGTAAAGGATGATATTTCAACCTGTAAATAAGACTGTATTAACTCATTCAAAAAAGACTTCCAATTCCTCGGAAGCCTTTCTACTTCAAATTTTCTTCGTATGGTACCCCCTCTCCCCATATGGCTGTAATTGTTCCATCCATTTTTCCAAGAGCTTTTCTAGTTCTTTCTTTTCAGACGTGGAATGATTTTTAGATGGTTTATATACTTCTATTTGCTCGATTTCAAATGCTTCTTTACCGAATTGTTTCCAATCTTCTTGGAGTAATCGATTGGTATGCGTTCCTGTTTCTAACGTGAATTTGGTGCCATTTAATGTTTTGAAGTTTCGTGTAGAAGCGACAAACTTTTTTCCGTTTTGTTTATTCGTGATGACATAGATGCCACCTTCTATTTTAATTTCTTTATACTCTTGTTTTAGTTCCTTTTTTCGCTCCATTTTTTATCCAATCCTCTACTTTAGTTTTTCACCCAGTACGCACTGCCATCGTCTTTTCTATCTAAAAAGCCGTATTCGATTAGATAACGTCTCAAAGTGACGAAGTCAGCATATACATTTTTAAGTACCTCGTTTATTTCTTTTTCGCTGTAGATGCGTTCTAGTTCAAATCGTTTGATGATGACACGAAGTGTAGCCAGCTTTTGTTTTTCTTTCTTTGGAAATTTTACTAGCGGCCCGTCTATTCCTGCTAGGAAAAATTTCTTTTCAACCTCTTGCTGCTCTTCGGTTGTTATATTGTAACGGTCGTCCACCATCGTTGCATTTTTATGAAGTGGAAGAAAGGTTGGTGCATGGTCATCTTTTTCCTTCAACAATTCCATCATCGTTAAGAATATTTTTGCTTGGCGCTCTTTTTCCTTCAATACAAAGCGATGGTTGCGAATGGTTGATGCACTTCCAATATTTAACTCTGATTGTATTTCTGCATCGTTTTTTCCTTCATAAAATAATCGAAGGAGACTATTTTGATGGTCGGTTAATCCGGTTAATTTTTTGTTTAACCCGATTAGATAATGGAATACAGATCCATGCTCCGTTTCGATATGCCGTTTCATATAACGTTCTGCTTCATAGAGCACATTATCCTCAGGATAAATAAGCCCTTTCTCTACCTGTTCTCCACATAATAGGCAAACAAATACTTCTTTTTCTTCCTTGTAACCCTGCCTTAATTGATTGGCGTCAGCATTCCAAAACAGCTCTGAAATTTCCACGAATAAACACACCCAATCTTTGTTTGTTATTTTATAAACATTTTATAATAACGTCTATAAAAAATCAATTTAATTTTAATAGTTGCAATTTATCTGAAAATATTAAACAATTAAGTTGTAAACGCTTTTATTCTAAGAAGCAATCGAGAGGAGAATACCTTTGGTTACATTTCAAGATTATGAGTACAAACGACCAAATCTAGAAGAAGGCAAAGTAAAGTTTAGTGAGGCATTGGCAAAGTTTAAACAAGCTTCTTCAGTTGAAGAACAAAGTGCAACAATTCAAGAACTGAATGGACTTCGCAATGACTTTTCGACGCAATCTAATTTAGTTTACATTCGTGCATCTATTGATACGAATGATGAATTTTATCAAAACGAACGTGATCATTTTGATGGAATACTTCCAGAGATAGAAGAGTTGGTTACAGAATATTACAAAGCACTTGTTGATTCACCCTTTAGAAAAGAATTAGAAGACAAATGGGGCAGCCAATTATTTGATCTTGCTGATTTTCAAATCAAAGCCTTTTCTTCTGAAGTGATTTCACTTTTGCAAAAGGAAAATAAATTGTCTTCTGACTATTCGAAGCTTGTTGCTTCTGCACAAGTGGAATTTAACGGGGAAACATTGACACTTGCCCAGCTTGGCCCATACGGAGAATCAACGGATCGTGATGTACGTATAAAAGCTATGGAAACAAGATTCGGTTTCTTCCAAGAGCATGAAGCGAAGTTCGATGATATTTATGATCAGCTTGTAAAGGTACGTCATGAAATTGCTACGAAGCTTGGATATAAAAACTTTGTGGAGCTAGGCTATATCCGTATGAATCGAATCGATTATAATGCGGAGATGGTGAAAAAATTCCGTGATCAAGTTCGTGACTTTATCGTACCTGTTGCAACTAAGTTATATGAGCGCCAATCGAAGAGAATTGGGATTGATAATATGAAGTTTTACGATGAATCCCTTAATTTCTTGTCTGGAAATGCTACCCCACAAGGGTCACCTGAGTGGATTGTAGAGAATGGAAAGAAAATGTACGAAGAGTTATCTCCTGAAACCGCTGAGTTTTTCCAGTTTATGATTGATCGTGATTTAATGGACCTAGTTGCTAAAAAAGGAAAAGAATCAGGTGGTTATTGTACATTTATCGATAACTATGAGTCTCCATACATTTTCTCTAATTTTAATGGAACTTCTGGTGATATCGACGTGTTAACTCACGAAGCAGGGCACGCATTCCAAGTATACTCCAGCCGCGATATTGGAATTCCAGAATACCTTTGGCCAACATACGAGGCTTGTGAAATTCACTCGATGAGTATGGAATTTTTCACTTGGCCTTGGATGGAATTGTTCTTTAAAGAGCAAACAGACAAATATAAATTCGCTCATTTAAGTAGTGGCTTGTTATTCTTACCTTATGGTGTAGCTGTAGATGAATTCCAACACGTTGTTTATGAAAATCCAGAAATGACACCAACTGAAAGAAAAGCTGCTTGGAAAAAAATTGAGGAGATTTATTTACCTCACCGTGATTATGATGGTAATAGTTACTTAGAAGCGGGTGCTTTTTGGCAACGTCAAGGACATATCTACAACAGTCCATTCTATTATATCGATTATACATTAGCGCAAATTTGTGCATTCCAATTTTGGAAGCGTTCAAGAGAAGATCACGAAGCTGCTTGGAAAGATTATTTACACCTTTGCCAGCTAGGCGG
Organism: Psychrobacillus sp. FSL H8-0483; assembly: GCF_038637725.1. Classification (NCBI taxonomy): domain Bacteria; kingdom Bacillati; phylum Bacillota; class Bacilli; order Caryophanales; family Bacillaceae; genus Psychrobacillus; species Psychrobacillus sp. FSL H8-0483. The sequence goes on along the minus strand of NZ_CP152052.1, from coordinate 170,734 downwards.
TTCTAAATCGTTCACAAAATTAGTAGCAGAAGCGAATCTAATCTCTCCATTTGAAGACGGTTGTGTAGAATCGGTAATTGGTTCTATTGAAGAATATTTAAATAGCGTGGATGACTCTGCTTTGTAAGAAGGGAGTGAATAATGACAAACCCGGCTGGATTTTGGATACGTTTTTTCGCAGGTATCTTTGATAGTTTAATTATTGGTATTCCACTTTCAATTATTAGCTACCTACTCGTTGGGGATTGGGAGGAAACTCCCATTACAAGCTTTGGGAACATGCTCTACTCATTAATTGTTCCTGTTTTATGGTATGGATATACAGTCGGAAAGAGAATATTGGGTATTCGAATTGTGAAAGTAGATGGCACAAAACCTGGCTTTGGAACAATGATTTTACGAGTTATTGTTGCTGGTTTTATATATGTGTGCACTTTAGGAATAGGCGTTATCGTGAGTGCTTTTATGGTAGGACTACGAGAAGACAAACGTGCAATTCATGATTTTATCGCAGGAACGTATGTAACTAGTAATCCCCCAGAATATTAAAAGATGCAAGAACAAGCTTGAGCAATTATTTAGGCTTGTTCTTTTTTTATTTTTCTTTCGCATACAATATTGCAGGATATTAAATTTCAGTAACGAATATAAGAATAGAGGGGTGTTGCTTTTTTATGTGGAGTAAAATTATTTCGGTTTTCATTGCGGTTATGGGAATTGTTTATATATTCTTCATACCAGAAGATCCTGTATCTACTAAAATTATTTTTAAACTAATTCCAATGCTACTAATTTTATTGTTTGCTTTTTTGCAACCTGCTGGAGAGCCCAAAAAGTATAAAATGCTCATACTCATTGGGCTATTTATATGTATGCTTGCGGATGGATTAATTTATTGGTTTATTATTGGTCTTATTACATTTTTAATCGGGCACATTTGGTATATTTTCGCTTTTAGACAAATAAAAGCAATACCTATTCCGAAATGGGCTGCTGTAATGTTGCTTGCGTATGGAGTTGCAATGGGCATCTGGATTGCAGGTACTGTATGGTCACAAGGTGAATATATTTTAACTGTTGCAGTAGTTATCTATATGCTCGTTATTTTAACGATGGGTTGGAATGCTTTTCAAACGGCTAATAAATTTGCTATCATTGGGGCAATTTTATTTATTTTCTCGGACTCTGTACTTGCGATTAATAAATTTATTATTGATATTCCCTTTTCGGACGCCTTTATTATGATTCCCTATTATGGAGCACAATTTTTATTTGCTTTTAGTATCTATGCTCATTATTCCGCATCCCGAAAGAATCTGCTAAAATAAGAATATACTTATAATTTTGAAAGGGGATTTATTCTCATGAAAGAAACATTAATCGAGCGCTTAACACGCTATGCAAAAATAGATACACAATCTGACGCTTCTAGCTCGTCTTGCCCATCTACTGAAGGTCAATGGGATTTGCTTCATCTTTTAGAAAAAGAACTTGCAGAATTAGGTTTGGAGGAAATTACTTTAGATGAAAACGGGTATTTGTTTGCTACTTTACCTTCTAATACAGACAAAGATCTTCCGACAATCGGTTTCTTAGCACATGTTGATACGGCGACAGATTACACAGGGAAAAACGTAAACCCTCAGCGTATCGATAAATACGATGGCCAAGATATCAACTTGAACGCAAGCACAGTTATGACTGTAAAGGATTTCCCTGAGCTTAACAATTATGTTGGACATACACTTATTACAACTGATGGTACTACCCTTTTAGGTGCCGATGATAAAGCAGGTATTGCAATCATTTTGACCGCAATGGAATATTTCATTCAAAATCCAGAAGTAAAACACGGAAAAATCCGTGTTGCCTTTAATCCTGATGAAGAAATTGGCCGTGGACCTCATAAATTCGACGTGGAGAAATTCGGAGCAAAATTCGCTTATACATTGGACGGTGGCCCTCTTGGTGAATTGCAATACGAAAGCTTCAATGCAGCTGGTGCAAAAGTTGTAACAAATGGCACAAGTGTGCACCCTGGTTCTGCAAAAGGGAAAATGGTAAACGCGATTACCCTGGCGACTAAGTTCCAATCACATATGCCAACAGATGCTGTTCCCGAAAAAACAGAAGCTTATGAAGGATTTATCCATTTAATGAATATTAATGGGGATGTTGAAAAAACCGAACTTAGCTATATAATCCGTGATCATGACCGCGAAAAATTTGAAGCGAAAAAGCAATTGTTCTTAGATACTGCAGAGAAAATTAAAGCAGAATACGGAGATGCTGCTATTTCAGTTGAATTAAACGATCAATATTACAATATGGGTGAAAAAATTACCCCTGTTATGAAAATTGTAGATGTAGCGAGAGATGTGATGGTTTCATTAGATATCGAACCTCTCATTATTCCAGTTCGTGGTGGTACAGATGGATCTCAACTTTCTTATATGGGAATGCCTACTCCAAACGTGTTTACAGGTGGAGAAAATTATCACGGAAAATATGAATTTATATCAGTGGATGTTATGGAGAAAGCAACAGAAGTAGTAAAAGGTATTATTCAAGCGTTTGAAAAACAAGCGTAAGTAGGTGGTCATTTGCGTGAAATATTACTTGGTATTTTAGCGTCTTTATTTTTTGCAGTAACCTTTATACTAAATCGTTCGATGGAAATATCCGGAGGAAGTTGGCTTTGGAGCTCTTCCCTCCGTTTCTTTTTTATGGTGCCATTTTTGTTTATTATCGTATCTTATCGAAAAGGTCTATCTTCCACATTTAAAGAGTTAAAAACTGCTCCGACGCAGTGGCTGTTATGGAGCTTTGTTGGTTTCGTATTGTTCTATGCTCCACTAACGTTTGCAGCAGGCTATGGGCCAGGCTGGTTGATATCTGGAATGTGGCAATTTACAATTGTGGCCGGTGTCCTTCTAGCACCACTATTTTCTATAAAGGTGAAGAATCGAATTATTAAACAAAGAATTCCAATCGTCTCTCTTTTCATCTCATTAGTTATTTTAATAGGTATTATCCTCATTCAGATTCCTAATACGCAAGCTATTTCGTTAAGTATGATCCTTCTTGGAATTTTACCCGTTATAGTAGCGGCATTTTCTTATCCATTAGGGAATAGGAAGATGATGGGGCATTTAGACGGTCGACTGGATACATTTCAACGGGTTTTAGGTATGACAATCGCTTCCATGCCCGCTTGGATCTTATTAGCGATTTACGCAATATTCACGGTAGGTTTGCCTTCAATAGAGCAAATTGTTCAATCTCTAATTGTTGCTGTCAGTTCGGGTGTTATTGCAACGATTTTGTTCTTTATGGCAACTGATCGTGTTCGTGGTCATCAAGGAAAATTAGCGGCTGTAGAAGCAACACAGTCCACTGAAATCATTTTCGTTATTATTGGAGAAATGGTGTTGCTCCATGTTCCGTTACCAGAACCAATTGCTCTAGTTGGACTTAGCGTTATTATTTTGGGTATGTTTTTACATAGCTACTATACGAAAATATTAAATACGAAATCATCGGTATTAAAATCAAAAGAAAATACGTAAGAAATTAGCTTTAATAAAAAATGCTGCATTATCACAGCTGTCGATTATCCAATTTGCACCATTAAAATTTCACAAGAAATGCGCAAGGATCCCATTTTGCACTTGTACGTTTTGGACGAAATGATTACTACATCATTACCGAGGGCTAAGTGTAGCAGGAAGTGACTGCTACACTATTTTCGATCATCCTGTTGTGAATATTTGTTCGTTACGTACCTATAGCGCTCAAATTGGTTAATCAACACGTGTACAGCATTATGAATGTTTTCATTTATAACGTTGTATTTTTTTAATTTCTTATATCATATATTTCCCTAAAACCTTTTCCACAGTATTTACAAAATTTCCTCCCGCTCCCCAATCAAAGCGAAGAAATACCCCCTGTCCTCCACCTGAAGCAACAGCGTGCACTTTCGTTTTACTCTCCAAATTATCAATTGTGATAGTTAATGAAGTACGATTGCTTGATCGCATATAGTACTTTTCTAGAACACATACAACCACTTGATGCTCTCCAACTACACGCTCATATACATCTACAACTGCCCCTGAAATACTCCCTTGAATTAAAGAATTTTGGAAAATGTCTATCGCGGCTTTTGGTGATAATGAAACATAAAATTCACGTACATCCATTTACATCCCCTCTTTTCCTCTTGTTCTTCCATTTACGTTCGATGAGAAGAAAAGTTTCTATGAAAAATAGCATTTTCTCAGTATCGCTATTGAAATGGATGGAAGGGTAAATTTTGTTTGAAATCCAGAATATTTGAGCGTCACCAATCCAAAACTCATATTAAAAAAACGTTCCAAAGAGACAATTTTAGCCCCTTAGAACGCCTTAATTATGATTACGATTGTTTTAATGCCGGTTGAAATAAAACAGAAACTCCTGAATCGATTGCAGCATCTTTAACTGCTTGCGCAACCACATTCACTACTCTTTCATCAAATGCATCCGGAATGATGTAATCCTCTCGTAATTCGTTATCTTCAATAAGGGAAGCTATTGCTTGCACGGCTGCTAGCTTCATTTCTTCGTTAATATCTGTTGCTCTAACGTCTAGTGCACCTCTAAAAATACCTGGGAACGCTAAAACATTATTCACTTGGTTCGGATAATCAGAACGTCCTGTCGCAATAACCTTAATGCCCCACTCTTTCGCTAATTCATAGGCAATTTCCGGTGTTGGATTTGCTAAAGCAAAAACAATTGGATCCTCATTCATCGCATCAATCATATCTTTTGTTAAAAGATTTGCAACGGAAACACCGATGAATATATCTGCCCCATCCATTGCATCTTTTAATGTTCCCTTTAAACCGAGAGGATTCGTCGTGCTAGCAATGGAATCTTTAACTGAATTCATTCCTTTTTCTCGACCTTTATAAATAATCCCTGTCGAATCACACATTATTATTTGTTGATACCCAAGTTGTTGGAGAACTCTTAAAATAGCCATCCCTGCTGCACCAGCACCGTTTATTACAACTTTCAAAAAAGGAATTTCTTTATTAACAAGTTTCACTGCATTTTGAAGACCTGCACCAACTACAATAGCTGTACCGTGTTGGTCGTCATGAAATACCGGTATATCTAACTCCTGACGAAGACGGTCTTCTATTTCAAAGCAACGTGGGGCAGAGATATCTTCTAGATTAATCGCTCCAAATGTTGGACTTAATGCCTTTACGATTTGCACAATCTCATCCACATTTTTTGTATCTAGACAAATTGGAAAAGCATCGACATTTGCAAATCGTTTTAATAAAATTGCCTTCCCTTCCATAACAGGTAGAGCTGCTTCTGGTCCAATATCACCTAGTCCTAATACGGCTGTTCCATCTGTTACAACTCCAACTAAATTGCCTTTCATAGTATACTCGTAAACGGTAGAAGGATTGTTTTTTATTTCGATGCAAGGCTCTGCTACTCCAGGGGAATAAGCTAAGCTCAAATCCACCATACTATCCATTGGAACCTTAGAAATCATCTCCATTTTTCCTTTGTAACTTCGATGCATTTGTAGCGCTTGTGCCTTTAAATCCATTTTCTCAAAACTCCCTTCTTAGATTTTTTATCTTCTATCCCTACTATAAGCAGAATTGGGTATTTCATACTTAAGCAGGATCATATTCTGAAAATTATAGAGTCTCCTCTTTTTAAAGTCAATTTAGTGAAGTGTTGCACATAGCGAAAGTCTTTATAAAAACTGTATACTGATTTTATGACAACTTTATCGAACGATCAAATCCGACAATTGAATAATTATAGCGTCTATTTGGCACCCATAGGAAGATCTCTATTCGATGCAAAAAACGTCGAAAATGCACTTCCTGTTATTAAACTTATTTCCCAAGCACCAAATGATCCAATTGCTGCATCATACTTCATGCGTAGAGTAGGAATGTTTATTTCTATGCAATTTTATATGATGACCATGTACGATGAAATTTGGGACGGTCCACTAGAACAATTGCACTTTTTTTCAACGACAGAGTATGGAAATAAAACAATTGGCACATATATACGAGAAGAACATTTTCGACATGTCCGTGAAAATCGTTCTGAAGAAGTTCAACTAATCTGGGAACATCAATGCGATGCCATCATTCAGAAACTACGATCGCAGTGTAGTATCTCTCCTATTACGTTGTGGGAAAATGTATTTGGCTACTTACTATGGCATTATTACGTTTTTTTTGATAATCCAGCAATTGCAGATCAAGCTAAGCAGGACTGGATATTGTTGCAGAACGAAGAAATATGGTCTTCCTTTACCTCTAAATCACATTTAGCTGTTTATTTGAAAGGAAAAAGCCCTGCAGAATTAATAAATAGCAAAGTTCGCTCGACATGCTGCTTTTCAAAAGATATTCCGGGATTGCAGAAATGTGGCTTTTGTCCAATTTAAAAATAATTTTTCATGCATGTTTAATAATATTTCGGGAATAGCTATTAAGAGTTCAACATAAAAGGAGTGAGGAAGCTTGGGAAATAATATAGATGACCGCGTAGAAGCAAAGTTAGGCAGTATTAGCTCAGAGGAAAAAGAAGAAATTCTTAAAAATTTTTCTACCTTCAAGTCATATTTATCTGGAAAAGTGGCTGCAGGGGAAAAAATGGGATTAAGTGAAGAAGTATTAGCAAAAGCCACTGAAAAAGTAGCTGGATATTTAGCAAATCATGAAGAACCCCGAAATCGTGAAGAACACCTTCTGCAACAACTATGGAAAAATGGGGACAAAGAGCAACAGCACGCACTTAGCCATATGCTATTAAAGCTTGTTAAAAATGACTGATAAAATTCGTAAAAATCTGGGTGGTCGATTTCTAGACAATCCAGATAGCGTACGAACAATAAAAGAGAGCCTGTTTGATATGCATGAAGATATGCAAACTGTTGATGCAATTCCAGTGGAAGATCTCAACATTCAAGTACAGGATGAAAAAAACCACCACCATACAAAAAATCGTTCTTCAAGTGAAGAACGATTCCCCTAAGTAAGAAAAATGCTCCGAAAAACCTTCGGAGCATTTTTTTATATTAACCTTGCTGCTACTAAGCGAGTTCTGATAATTATCCCTAACAACGCCGCTACCACTGCTTTCGCTAAGTCAGGAAGATACATGGAATAAAGTATAGTTGATTTCCGCTATAGGCGGACGCTTTCCGCGGGGTGAGCGATAAGCCATCACCACAGCTCACGCGTCGTTTGTGATGACTTATCTGTCTCACTCATCCCGCTGGAGTCGCCGCCTGCCGCTTCAATCAACAAAGTGATAAATGTTCGCATTTTAATCCGCGGACGAACTGCCTAGCCTACTGGGTCTCGGCAGCCCGTTTTTCAGCAGGAGTCTCGCGGATTTTCGTCACAAAATATATCCTTCTGAAAAACAACAGCTTAATATAACAGAGCCTTAAAAAAAACAAGGTCTTCTCATATTAGAATGAGAAGACCTTGTTAGTTACCACCTTTTGCTCGCTGCTTCGACTGTTTCCAAGCGAACAGTCCCTTTTTGCATTGGGGGTGGACATGATTTATTGTATTCTATAATTTTTTCATTCACTTTCGTTACTCGAAACTGCAAATCGCTCTTTAGACCATTCACGTATTTTTCAGCTATGTCTTTTAATTCATCGCTTATCTCATGCTGCAGCTTTAGCCAGTGTGGTTTAAAGCCTGCATCTTTTGCAATCTTTTGGAAGTGTTGAAATATGTCTCCGGATAAATAATCTTCTGACAAGGGTTTTCCTTGACCTTTTAGATTATCCATTCCACCAGTCTTTTCATAATTTCTTAAGATGTCTCCAATTAAATCATTTGTTGGTTTATTGAAATTGTCTTGATCCATTATTAGCAATCCCCCATCATTTAACAGAATGGATATGTGGTGCTTTTTGACATAAGACTTTCAAAAAATCGTCTTGCTTGGCAGGTGATATAATAACACTTCCTAAAAATGCATTTTTATATTGAATCTCAAGGGCATCTTTAGAAGAAAGAATACGGTAGCCAATTAGGATATTTGATGTTGGATTCACTTTCGTTATATCCTTATACGGGATTTTACTGCGGAATAATCCACCTCGGACAAATAAGTAGTCTTCCTTAAAAGTATATTCAATATCGAAGGAAATCCAAAGAATGAACGCTGTCACTAATACAAATAGAACAATCATCACCCAAATAGCTATAACGTCAGGTGTCTCCGTAAAAAATAATTCAAATACAACCGGCCAAAGTGTCGCTAACGCTACTACACCGATTGCAACAATAATTAGACTGATAAAAGTACCATCTCTTTTTGAACTAAATGTCATCTAATCACCTCGCTATACTGATTTCGTGGCAGTATCCTTTATTTCTTCTCGTTGTGCATAAATATTTTTCAATATCGATTTTACAATTGCATAGGTTGGAACACCTAAAATGATTCCCCATAATCCAGCGATGTTTCCTCCCGCTAAAATAATCGTAATAACGGTTAGTGGATGGATATCTAATGATTTTCCCATGACATTTGGTGTGATGAAATTACTTTCGATTTGTTGTGATACAAGCATAATAATTGCCACATAAATCGCAAGTTTTGGCTCTTGTATTAAAGCCATAATTAGTGCGGGCACGAGTGCAATATATGGTCCTAAAAACGGAATTACATTCATAATCATTCCGAACAAAGCAAGTAATAATGCATATTCAAGTCCAATGGCAAAATAACCGGTGAACAGCATGAGACCTACCAAAAAGCTGACAAATAATTGTCCTTGAATATATGCGCGTAATGTATCGTCAATATCTGCTAATGTTTTACGAATCCATATTTTTTTATCCCCTTTAAAAAACTGGGCGACAAAAGGAGCAAATCGTTCGTGATCCTTCAGCATGTACACCAGGAAGAACGGTACTAGTACTAATAAAAATACCCCTTGAAATACATTTTGGATGAACTTAATCAGTAATCCACCAGCTGCAACCGCAATTGTATCAATCTTTGCTATAGCTCCATCAATCGTTTTTTTCAGGGATTCTGGTATTTCAGGAATCCTCTCCTTTTGGGATAGCGTATATGTTGTAAAATCCTCTATTTCTTTTACAATTTCCGGTGTGTTTTTCACAAGTAAGTTTACTTGTTTTGTAAGTGGTGGACCGACTAATGCATAAAATCCCCAACCTAATAAACCAATTGCAATGAAGACTGATAAAATACTAGCCCATCTTGGGAATTTCCTAGACTCTAACCATTTTTGAAGTGGTTGTGATAAATAAAATAACACACCCCCAATTAATAAAGGCATAAAAATTGTTTGCCCTATAATCACGATTGGTGAAAATAAGCTTTTTACTTTCATGAACATAAAAATGATTAATAATGTAAGTAGTATTGCTGTCCCTACTTGAAACCACAATTTCTTTGTCACCCAACGATCACATCCTCTTTTATTTCTCACTTCGTTATTAGTAATACGATTCTACTTAAATGAAGTTTCACTTTATTACGTATCTTACCATTTTTTAAGATAAACTGTTAATAAATTCAATGTCATGGAAAGGTTGATAAACATGGAATATTATAAAACATTACGAAAACATGTTGGTCATGCGCCACTTATACTTCCTGGATCAGTAGTAATTATAGGTTGGACAAGTGGTTTCTCGTTTAAGACTATTTTTCCCAAATGGCTCTGTTAATCCGTTCGCTTTCCGTGGACGAACTGCCTAATTTAACATTGTCTTCAAATAAAAGAGACTTTCCAGTAATGGAAAGCCCCTTTTTTATTATTTATTCGCAATATGCACTTTTAGTAGTTTGCCTTTGATTGTTGTATTTCTCATTGTTTTCAAAACAAGTGGACCTTTGCCGTTTAGTATTTCTACGTAAGAGACATTGTCTTGAATGGTGATAATACCGATGTCATCGGCGGAAACTCCGTCTATTTTCGCAAGAGTTCCTACGAAATCGACTGCACGAATTTTCTTTTTCTTGCCGCCATTAAAGTATAATTTCGTAATGTCCGCATTTAATTGCTCACCTTTTGATTTCTTCAATTCTGGCTGCTCCTGCATCTTCAAATCAAATGCAGCACGATTTTTCGCTACTGCTTCAGCAGATAATTCAGCACCTGTAGGAATCTCAAAGCCAATAAATGCTTCAATCTCTTTTACAAATTTATCTTCATGCGGTGTAGCTAGCATGATTGATTTACCACTTCGTCCTGCACGGCCTGTTCTACCTGTACGATGCACATAGCTTTCTTGCTCAAGTGGAACATCATAGTGTACAACGTGCGTAATCTCTTCAATATCAATACCACGAGCAGCTACATCCGTTGCAATTAAATAGCGGAAATCGCCTCTTCTAAATTCATCCATTACTTCAAAACGATCTTCCTGCATCATACCGCCATGTATTTTATCTGCAGTATATCCTTTACTATCAAGCGCATCGACAAGCTGATCGACACGTTCTTTCGTACGGCAGAAAATAATACAGCTATCCGGATTTTCAATAATCGTAAGCTTCTCAAGGAATGCAAGCTTTTGATCATCCTTCACCACATACTTCACATGCTCAATATTCGGGGCATCTTCTTCAATTTTCGAATCAATTTCAATTGAAACTGGTTGCTTCATATACTTACTACTTAATTTTTTTATTCTATCTGAAAGAGTTGCCGAAAATAGCATCGTTGTGCGTTCTTTTGGAAGAAGCTTAATAATGGATTCTACTTGCTCTAAAAAGCCCATGTTTAACATTTCGTCTGCTTCATCAATAACTAAATACTCGATTTTAGATACATCCAACGATCCTTTTTCAATATGGTCCAGTACACGTCCTGGTGTCCCAACAACGATATGTGTTTTTTGCTTTAATGCTAATTTTTGCTTAGCAAAAGGAGATTTCCCATAAAGAGCAAGTCCTTTTATTCGCTTATAACGACCGATATTCGTTATGTCTTCTTGTACTTGAACTGCTAATTCTCTTGTTGGTGTTAATACCAATGCTTGAGGCTTATTTTCTTCCCAGTCGACAAGCTCACAAAGAGGAGTAGCAAACGAAGCTGTTTTTCCGCTTCCTGTTTTGGATTTCACAAGTATATCTTGTTTCCCAAGGGCAACTGGAATAACCTTTTGTTGTACTTCTGTTGGCTCTGTATAGCCTAATTGTTCAATGGCACGTAATATTTTTTCATCTAACTCTAACTCTTTAAAATGCACGATGCATATTCTCCTCTTTAAAACCTAATTTTACTATCTACATGTAAAGCTTCCCCACAAGGAGTTCGTTAAACTAATTCGTAAACCGCCTCGGTTAATCTCTTAACACTATCATAAACAATATTTCACGAAAATCAAACTTTGCCCGCTTAAGAGTCGTAATACTATCTTCTTTCAGAGTAGTTTTAGGACATAATCTCGATTCTTTCTTCCATTAAATGTGAAGGTTCGACATGATTCCTACTTTTCCCCCTTTTATTAATCTCTAAATCAGATTTTTGTAGCTGATCTATGGTATAATTAACATATCGCTTTTGCGTGAATAAAACCTGAAAAGAGGCATATACATGAGTTTCCAAAGACAACCAAAAGAAGTTTCAGACTTCGTAGCAGCAAGGGCAATTGATGAGAAGATCTCTTTTACACGTAATGATCACGAAGTGCAAGGTACTATATTCAAGATTTTAGAACAATCGGTTATTGTCGAAATATCTACAGAAGATGCAAAGAAAATTAATGTTCCTTCGAATCTAACTGTAGTATCCCATAAAAATTACACAGTGCTATAACGCCCAATTTCTTCGAGAAAAGCTTTTCCATACTTATCTCGTTTATTAGCACCTACACCGTGTATATCTAATAATTCTTCTTCGGTTTGCGGACGCTTTACACACATATCTTGTAGTGTTTTGTCTGAAAAAATAACGAATGGTGGTACACCTGCTTCGTCCGCAATTTTTTTCCGAAGTAATCTTAACCCTTCGAATAACGGATCGTTTGTAGCAATTTGTTTTGTTACGGCAACTCCTTTACGCATCACTTGTCTTTTCCCAAGTAATACATCCTTCCCTGCATCCGATACATAGATGGTCGGTAAACTCCCGTGATTCACTAGTAATATCCCTTCTGCAATCATAAACTCCATAAGACCAGATACTTCTTTTAAAGATTTATTTTTTAATATCCCATACGTTGATAGTTTCGTAAATCCAAAATCGAGTACTTTTTTATTTTGCGAACCTGTTAACACTTGAGCCGTAATGGTTTTTCCAAACTTCTGTCCCATCCGAACAACACAAGACAACACCATTTGCACTTCCTTTGTCACATCCTGCACTTCTCTTTCATCCGTACAATTTACGCACTGACCACATGGTTCACTATTGGGCTCTCCAAAATAAGTAACGATGAATTGTTGCAAACAATTTTCCGTATGGCAATAATCAACCATACCTTGTAGCTTTTCGAGCTCTTGCGGAATTCGATCACGGTCCAATGCTTGGTCAACTAGAAAACGTTGTGTTTGCACATCCTGCGATGCATATAGGACAACACACTCACTTGGCATACCATCTCGTCCAGCTCTTCCTGCCTCTTGATAATAACTTTCCATATTCTTAGGTAGCTGATAATGAATGACATATCGTACATTGGATTTATCGATACCCATACCAAATGCATTCGTTGCCACCATTACTTGTGCTTCATCTGTTAAAAAACGCTCCTGCTCCTTATTTCGAAACGCTTCTGGGAGACCAGCGTGATATTTTGCGGCACGAACTCCCGCCTTCGTTAACAACTCATGCAATTGGTCGACGGTCTTTCTTGTAGCAGCATAAATGATTCCAACTTCTTGCGTATTCTTTTTAATAAAATCCTTCAGAAATCGACTTTTATCTTGTCCCAATACAACTGAAAAAGATAAATTGGAACGAGCAAATCCAGTAATAACTGTGTTGTCTTCTTCAATTTGAAGTATTCTGCATATATCTGCTCTCACATCAGGTGTGGCTGTAGCAGTTAATGCCAAAACGACTGGTTGTACTGCAAATACTTCTTTTAATCGATGAATTGCCCGGTAGCTTGGTCTGAAATCATGACCCCACTGGGAAATACAGTGTGCTTCATCCACAGCAATTAGTGGTACTTTCACCTTTTTTAATTGATTTAGAAAGCTTGGAGATTCTAATCGTTCAGGGGCTATATAAAGTAAGCGATACTGACCATTTTGCACTTCTTCCATCGTTTCTCTTACTTCTTCCGCAGTTAATGTGCTATTAATAAAAGTCGCTGGAATTCCCGCCTGTAATAATGTGTCTACTTGATCCTTCATCAGTGAGATTAGCGGGGAAATAACTATTGTTGTTCCCTCTAATAGTAAGGAGGGAATCTGGTAACATAGAGACTTCCCTCCACCTGTCGGCATCACGCATAAACTAGGTTTGTTGTCTAAAACATAGTTAATAATCGTTTCTTGTCCTTCTCGAAAGGAATCATATCCAAAGTATTCTTGTAGTAATTGACGTGCGTTTTCTAACATATGAGTCACTCCTATCATTAAGAAAGGCGCTGTTAATGTACATGGTTGTTTTTGGTAGAATCCGCTTGCTTTCCTCGGGCAATTCGACGAACCTCCTCGGCTGCACCTAAGGGGTCACCTATGTCTCGCTTTCCTGCAGGAGTCTGCGCGGATTCTACCGCAAATTATATGCTAAAAAACAACAGTAAAAGATAACAGTGCCTTAAGAAAAAAGGGCAAACAGATTATTTCCTGTTTCCCTTCTTATTGTTAATCGTGTTATTTGTTGGTTTTGGATCTACTTTGTCCACGTCTGAGCCTAGTAGGAGATATCCTATAACAGACGAAACAATAGCTGCCCCTACAATGATGAGAATTTTATTTATAATGGTTACTTCATTATAATCTTCTTGATTTAGAATGATTGTTGCTAGTACAGCTACTACAACCATAATCGGCACGACAACTTTTGATTTCTTCAAAGCGAACTTCCTTCCTCTACATATGTATAGTATATTGTACCATAAGAAGACATAGAGAAAGAATCAAAGGTATTTTGTAAACGACGTTCTCTTTGTATGAGATAATAAACAAAAATGACATGTAAGGATGACATAGATGCGAAATGAATTAGACATTAAAGTAAAAGATACACTTGCTCAGGATATACAAAAAGGCGTTCCTATTTTGTTGAAAGATGGATTTAACGAGATGAATTCTTTTGAAGAAGGTTCTATTCTTAAATTGCGAAATCCCTCCGGAAAATTTATTGGAAAAGGCTATGTAGGAAAGCAAAATAAAGGCGTAGGTTGGATCCTTACGAAAAATGAAAATGAAACAATCGATACTTCCTTTTTCCAAAAGAAAATAGCAACTGCAATTAAACATCGTGAAGACTATTTTCATGACGCCGACACAACTGCCTTCCGTGTATTTAATGGAGAAGGTGATGGAATCGGAGGATTAACCATTGATTATTTCGATGGGTTCTATTTATTAAGTTGGTATAGTGAGGGCATTTACTCCTTTAAAGAAATGATTTTAGAGGCACTTGAGGAGTCTGTTTCCTATAAAGGAATTTATGAAAAGAAACGTTTTGATACCAAAGGCCAGTATGTAGAAGACGATGATTTTGTAAAAGGTGAGCGCGGTGAGTTCCCGCTGATCGTAAAAGAAAATGGTCAAAACTTTGCCATTTACCTAAATGATGGAGCTATGGTTGGAGTATTTTTAGACCAAAGAGATGTTCGGAAAAAAATTCGCGACACATATTCGGCTGGAAAAACTGTCCTTAATACATTCTCCTATACAGGTGCTTTTTCTGTCTTCGCTGCTGCAGGTGGATCGAAGAAAACGACAAGTGTCGATCTTGCAAAACGAAGCTTAAGTAAAACAACTGAACAGTTTGAAGTGAACGGAATTGATGTAGAAAAGCAAGACATCATCGTAATGGATGTCTTCGATTACTTCAAGTACGCCAAACGTAAAGAATTATCTTTCGATGTCGTTATTCTAGATCCACCTAGCTTTGCTCGTTCAAAGAAATATACATTTAGCTCTGCAAAGGATTACACGAACTTATTAAAAGATGCAATCGCTATTACCGAAAAGAATGGCGTTATTGTAGCTTCTACTAATAATGCAACATTTGGAATGAAAAAATTCCAAAGCTTCGTAGAAAAAGCTTTTAAAGAAACCAATCGAAAATATACGATTGAAGAAGAGTTTTCACTTCCAAGTGATTTTAAGACATCTCCACTTTTTAAAGAAGGAAATTATTTGAAGGTGTTGTTTGTGAGAGCGAAATAATAAAATATACAAAAAAGACTGGTGCATATGTATTTGTGTCAGTCTCAGACTGTAGACAAGCCCATAAACTTGAGTTTGTTTACAGTCTTTTTTGCTACGAGTAATCGCATGAGCATTCTTTTTTCTTTCGAGATGGATTTATCCGAAAAATTCGTTGATTTCCGCTACGGCGGACGCTTTTCGCAGGCATGGCTTCAGTCTCCTCAGGCCAACACGATATTGGTCACAAAGGCGTTGGGGCCCACAGGATGTGGGTTATGCAATCGTTGCCGCAAAAAGTTCTTTTGCGACGAGCTTTGCGCAGGAGCACAGAACTTTTGCGACGAGCTTTGCGCAGGAGCAGGACGCGGCGAACTTAGATTGCCTTCCATTGGAGGTAGCGTTCTTAGCCTTTATTCCTTTGTTCGTTCCTGCGGGGCCTTCAGCTCATGCACCTGCCGCTTCGCTTTTGGTGCAAAAAACATCTGCTATTCCCGCAGAAGTCGCCGCCTCCGCTCCAATCAACAAGTGTGCGTCTATAAACCCGTAATAATATACCGCAATCCATAAAATGCGGATTTCACATATTATTGTCATTATTCTAAAATGAAATATTGACAAAATCCAAACAAGTCCGTATAGTGTTCGATATTATAGAAATTCAGATTCACTTTTGTAAACGCAATGATTAGGAGTAGTAAAAGCTCATTATTTGGTAAAGAGAGCTGCGGGTTGGTGCAACGCAGTCCAATAATACTTTGAACTTGCCTAGGAGTGGTAGGATGAAAAGATTAAATAACTTATTCTTTTTATTTTAACGATTAACCTTCGTTACCAGGTTTTATAGTAGGGTTCTATAAGAACCAATAAGAGTGGTACCGCGGTTTGCTTAAGGCATATCGTCTCTTCTTTCATTTGATTATGAAGGAAGAGACGATATGCTTTTTTGATTAAGGGAGGCAATGACATGGAGAAAGACAGACAGAAATTACAGAGAACAATGACTTCACGTCATATTACAATGATGGCTTTAGGCGGAGCCATTGGTGCTGGGTTATTTAAAGGAAGTAGTTCAGCCATTGATATGGCTGGTCCCTCGGTTCTTATTGCATATTTAATCGGTGGTATTATTCTTTTATTCGTCATGCAGGGTCTAGCCGAAATGGCCGTCCGCAATAGTGGTGCAAGAACATTTAGAGACTTAGTTCAATCAATACTAGGAAGCTACCCCGCGTATTTTCTAGATTGGATCTATTGGAAAATGTGGGTATTAAATATTGCAGCCGAATCGGTGGTTGCGGCCATTTTCATTCAATATTGGCTACCAGATTACCCAATTTGGATACTGGCTTTATCCGTATCTGTGTTGGTTACAGTTATTAACTTACTATCAGTTAAAGCTTTTGCTGAAACTGAGTACTGGCTAGCGTTAATTAAAATTACCGTTATTGTAGTGTTTATCATTGCTGGATTGTTGTTACTTCTCGTAAATTTTGGCGATCATACAGCAGTTGGCTTTTCTAACTTAACTGACCACGGGGGGTTCTTCCCGAATGGACCGACAGGATTAATTGCCGCGATGCTTGTTGTTATCTATTCTTACGGAGGTACTGAAATTATCGGAATCACGTTAGCTGAAACGAAAAATCCTGAAAAAGTAGTTCCGAAAGCTGTTCGTAGTACGTTAGTCCGAATTATCTCTTTCTACTTGCTTCCATTTTTTATTATCGTTAGCTTAATTCCTTGGAATGAAGTAAACGGGGTAGCAGAAAGTCCATTTGTGATGGTATTTAAAATGATTGGGATCCCAGGTGCTGACCATATAATGAACGCTGTTGTAATACTAGCAATTATTTCGTCGATGAATTCTGGATTATATGGCTCGTCACGAGTTCTATATACACAAGCTGTGGACGGTCGTATCCCTAAAATATTTTCACATCTATCGAAAAAGAAAGTTCCAACTTATGCAATATTAATGTGTACTTCTGCTTTATATATTGGTGTACTAATTTCTTTATTTGCTGGAAGTAAAACGTTTGAGTTTCTAATGGGCTCTCTAGGCTATACCGTGTTGTTCATCTGGTTAATCATTGCGTTTGCTCATCTAAAATCGCGTAAAAATCAACCTGAACAACCAAGTTCCTATTCGGTTAAATGGTTCCCTTATACAACTTGGGCTGCAATTATCGCATTATGTGCAATCCTAATCGGAATTATTTTCACAACATCTATCATCGTAACAACTATTACACTAGTGATTTATATCTTTATTACTATAACTTATGTTTTTAATGGTCGTTTCCATAAAAATGTAGCTTAGATTGGAGCATAAAAGAAAGGCTGTCTGGGAGATTGTTCCCGACAGCCTTACATAATTTTATTTGGAATCAGTTTATAAATTCGTCTCGATCTTCCCCGCGTTGGATAAGGCTCTAAACCAATGCATTCAGCTAATCCTACATCACATAAACTTTCTATGACACGGCGCATATTTCCTTCATCCTTGGATAATTGGGTTGCAATGTCTTTACAAGAGCCAATCCCTTTTTAATAGGAATAGACTCTCATATCGTTTGTTTAACTTTATATCTATTTAAACCTCTGCTTGAACTTCTTCTACTGTTGCTTCAACTTCTGCTCGAGTCATTTTTTCTTTACCGTTTTTAAGTGCTTTTAATGTTTTATGTGCAAGCGCAAGCGGTAACTTACAGAATAAAACAATACTACGACGATGGATACTCTTGATGTATTCATCCGCCAACGCTAAGTTGTCTTCTGCATAAACGAACATATCTGCTCGTGTCCAGCCTTCTGGGAAGAACTGAACTCCACGTTCGTTATCTTCGTCTTTATTTCGTAAAATATTAACTGCTTGAAGTCCGCGTCCGTATGCAATCGCTAGTTCACGGTCCGTATCAATGTCCGCATTCCACTTCCATAAGTCAGTTAACATAACCCCAACAAGACCTGCAACGTAATATGTATACTCATCTAGATCTTCTTTTGTTTTCACTTGCCAGTTCTTCCCTACCCATTTAGCCATTCCTTCTGCCATCTCGCTCGTATAGGTTTTCACTGTTCCCACTAAATCCGTTGGACAAATTGATAGCCAATCTCCAAGTCTTAATGAGACCTCAGGAAGAATGTCTTGGTACGGTGCTACAAGCCGTTCATACTCTTTCTGATTAAAATCTTTTAGAAGCATCTCGCTCGTTGCAAGCAATAACTGTTGTTTTTCTTGCGCCCCTAATGCTTCATGATCTTCTATTTCATCTATCGCACGCATGCACAAATAAGCAGAGGCAACCGCCTTTTTCAGTGTCGGTTCTAAAAAAGTGATTGGGATATAAAATGTTCTGCTTGTCTTTTTTAACATGTCCATTGCTTCTTTATGTAAAGCTGCTACTTCACGCACAACTAGTCCTCCATTTCACAATCAAATACTCTACCTACTATTGTATCGGATTTTCGCGAAAAGACAAAATGGCTTCATTACAGATTGCGTAAGTCAGTTAGAACTTCTACTTGATAAAATTGATCACTTTCAATAAATCGGATCAGCTTTTCGGCTACTTCTTGTGCACTACTAAGTTGTCCCGTAACTTTATACTCCTTAAATCGATCGACTAACGGAAACTCAGATTCTGTCGATTGACGTATCCTCCCTTGCATATTTGTATCGATAATACCCGGTGCAATAGAAACTAACCTTACACCATTTGGCTTATTAGATTCCTCTAATTGAACCGCCTCCGTAAATCTGTCCAGTCCAGCTTTTCCAGCGCAATAGCTACTCCAGCCTTCATAAGCTTTCCGTCCTGCTCCAGATGAAATTTGAATAACCTTTTTCGGAATTTCTTTTTCAGCCAGTCCTCTAATAAATGCTCCCGTTAATAACATAGGAGCTGTTAAATTAACGGCAATACTTTTCGCAATAAAATCACCGTCTATCTCCCCTGCCATCCCTATCGGCTCAACTGTTCCCGCATTATTTATAAGCACAAAAGAACTTGCTTCTGAAGAAGGCTTTTTAATAATCTCCTGCATTATGTCCGCAAGCTTAGAAGTCTCTGTTAGATCTAATAAAACATGGTGGTAGCGATGATGGTCAATACCGTTTTCTTTTCGCGCAATCCCATAAACAGTATGGCCAGCTTCTAATAATTGATTAACAAGCTCTAAACCTATTCCACTTGTCGTTCCAGTAACGATATAATTATCCATTTCCTCACCTTTTCCTTAATAATTTTTTTGCTCTTTCCAAATTAACGAAATCGCAAAGCTAAGTGCAAGTACGAACATCGCTAGTACATATGGGTAATCGATATTCACGTCAAATAAAACACCCGCAATACCAGGCCCTATAATATTACCGACACTCGTAAAAGTGGAATTTAATCCACCTACAAACCCTTGCTCATTGCCAGCTATTTTAGATAAATATGTTGTCAAAGCAGGACGTATTAAATCAAACATTAAGAAAATCACAAAAGTCACCAGTAATATTGACCAGTAAGCTGACACTTTAATCATAGCAAATATAAATACTGCTGATACACCCATACAAATTTGAATCAATCTAATTTCCCCAATTTTCCCGACAATACGATCGAAGGAAAGCACTTGGGCAATCACACCTAAAATCCCACTAACTGAAATGATTAACGCAATATCTTTTGGTGTAAATGCAAATTTATGATCGACGAAAAGAGAATAGACTGTTTCAAAAGCCGCCAATCCAAAACTAGATACAAGAATGATGATCATAGGAATCAGATACATCGGTTCCAATACTTTACGGAACCCTGATTTTGCTTTTGGTTTATCTTTTTCTTTCTTTCCTTCTATTGGTCTTTTAGGCTCTTTCAATATTACAAGTGAAAAAATAGCCCCCAAAAAGCCTATTGCTGCTGCAAAAAAGAAAGGAATTCTGGTTCCATGTTCAGCCAAAAACCCGCCAATCCCAGGACCTATGATAAAGCCAGTACTTATAGCCGCGGCAACATAACCCATTGCTTTTGGTCGTTCCTTTAAAGAGGTAATATCTGCAACAAAAGCTGTCACTGCCGGCATCATGAATGCTGCACTAACACCACCTAGCATTCTAGAAATATACAGTACCTTCACATCTTGTCCAAAACCAAAGAGCATTTCCGACAACGCAAAGAGAAGCATACCAATAACAATCATTTTTTTGCGACCAAATGTGTCGACCCATCTTCCCGCTATAGGAGATACTAATAATTGAGTGAATGCGAAAGCTGCCACTAAGTATCCCATCGTCGATCCTTCTAAATGCATTTCTCTCATTAATGTGGGAAATACAGGAATAACTAATCCGATCCCTAAAAATACAATAAATAAATTCACTAATACCAAAAATATTGTCTTGTCCAAACCACTTTTTTGTAAAACCATATCCAAACTCCTTATTATTCAACTTAAACTTACAATAATAAAAATAAACCCTATAGTAACTATAGGGTCAAGTAGCTTGAATCTGTATTTTAAGTTCCACTAAAAATTCATCCTCTTTGGATGATGTAAAATTTATTGGCATCCAAATATCATACACGGTTGGTACTAGTTTTATATGATTTTGCTCTATATAGTCCATTAATTTCCGATAACATACTTCGTATTCATCATCCTCTAATACAAAAGTAATACTGAGATAATCACCGGCTGGTAACGAACTAATTTCCACATCTTCGTAGTTAACTTCAATTTCCTTATCTGTCACAATATGTGTAAATAGATAATCGTAATTGATGTCATCTAACGACTCATACTTTTGAAAAGAAAATGCGCCTCCATATAATGTATCAAATACGCTTCCCTCATCTTCAAGCACCTGACTAATACGTCCATATTCCTTGTTCGGAATATCATTAAAGCTCATGTTGGAGGTTTTGATCTTTACTATTTTTTGTAAAGGCATTTTCTTCACACATACAGTCATCATATTAGACTCAATGACTAATGATTGGATTTGTTCCTTTTTTCGCTGTAACACCTCTTTTGTTTTTTTCAGTCTTTGAAATTGCTGCTCAATTCTATCCTCTTGATTCGCAAGATAAATTACTAGCTCTTCAGACTTCAATGTTAGAACCGATTTAACCTCTTCTAACGATAATCCAAGATATTTCAGTGATTTAATAATGTCTAAATAATATAACTGTGTATTTTGATAGTATCTATATTGATTTACTGGATCTATTTCGATTGGTTTAAATAAATCGATTCGATCATAATACCGCAAAGTTTGAACCGATATATTACTTAGTTTTGCCACTTCGCCTACTGTTAAATAATAAACTTTCAAGAAATCACCCCATTTTTCTGAGAAAGCGAGTTTTTGGATGCTATATATCTATGTAATCATTTTATAATGAAGGGGCTGTCCCTAAAATCATATAATAACTGAGAAATGGTCCCTTTTCCAATGTATTGATTTCCGTTCCAGACGGACGATTTCCGCGGGCATGGCTTCAGTCTCCTCAGGCCAACACGATGTTGGTCACGAAGGCGTTGCCACACGAGGTGGCGTTCTTAGCCTTCGTTCCTTTGTTCGCTCTTGGGGGCCTTCAGCTCATGCACCTGCCGCTTCGCTTTCGGTGTAGAAAACATCTGCTATTCCCGCTGGGGTCGCCGTCTTCCACTACAATCAATTGCCAACAAAAAACAGGTGTAGAAAAAGACTCGTTTTTCTACACCTGCTTCAATTTATGGGCCTATTGGACAGCCCCTTCATTTAAATATTACTCAATTCCTTGAATTATTACTTCTTTAACAGGTAGGAATAATTCTCCTGTATTTAAGAATTTTACTTGTACGTTATCACTTTCTTGCATATATACAGCAAGTGGAGCTACTTCCGAAGAGACAATATAATTTTGTTTATTATCTAGCAAGAAAGATACTTGTGTAAAGTCCCCAACACGCTCTTTAAATACACGCACAACGGTACCATCTACAGATTTTTCTTCTGCACTGGAGCTTCCATTGACAGAACTTCCGCCACGTTGAATGGCTGTTTTATACAACTTCAATGCTTCATTTGGTGTATTTCCATACACCGAAATTTCCGGATTAGCCGCAGACACGATGAAGTAATTTTGTAAAAATCCATTTGAATCCAGCACTGGTGTTAACCAACTAGCCTCACCATAGAAATTGTACAGTACGGGCATCTCACCTGACCATTTCTTTTCAATAAATTTCTTTTCAATTATTTGAAGAGCACCTTGGGAATCCATATAAGAGTCCTCTAAATTACCTGTGTAGTAAGTCGCTTTACCTGTTCTGCCGTCTGTCAGGGAATAACCAAGCATCGAATCGACGCCTTCTTTAGGGCTTGTGAAATCAGTGAAGTAATACATTTCCCCATCTTCCCCGAAAATCGGACTAACATTAGCCTCTGTTCCTTCATCCGAAGGTAATTTAACATCTTTTTTACCAAAAATGCTATTAATAAACCCATGTACATAATTCCCGTAATAACTATTTTGCAAACTAACAGTTTCCGGTGATATAGCTCCATCAATAAAGGCTGGGACATCTGAAAGCTTAAATGAATCTGTTTGACCTGTAGCCGGGTCCACTACAACGATCCCTTCTACATCAAAGCCATCTCGAGCAGAAACAAATTGGCCATAAGAACGGATATAATAAGGCTTGCCATCTTCGTCAATCTCTAACTGTGGATCTCCATAAAAAATCTTAGTTGGATGCTCCATACGCATCTGTCTTTCTAAATTCTTGTGTAGAAATGATGAAGGTGTATAACTCATATCTGCCTTCACAAATTTGGGGTTATCAGAAGAATCCGTCGCACTCATCGTGAAGTACCCGGGAGTCACATCTCCATTCCACCATTTAAAGAATCCCGAAAATTCGACAGGCGCAATATATACGTACGCGTCTTTTACTTTTTGAATTTGTAAATTTCCTAACTCATAATAGCTTGTATTTGGTACTTGCCCAAATGCTTTTTTCATTTTATTTCGTGCAAATTGTGGTGGTACACTTGCAGGTGTTTTTGTTTCGTCAAACGGTTCAATTTCCACCTTTTCATCCATTTTTGCTACTTCATATTTTTCATCCGCATTCCAAACTGGTGCTGACAACATGAAAATTGCAACACCTAAACTTCCTAAGAAAAGCAATCCTTTTGTCTTTTGCTCTTTCCCTTTTGAAAAAAACGTTCCTGCAAAGGTAGCAAATACAAACACTGGCCATAAAGCTGTCCAGTTTCGATCTAAATTTGTTACATAATATATAATTGCTAACACGATAAAGGCTAAAATCGCTAGACTAATAATGGAAGACACAGTGTCTTTCCTTTTTGCTGTTAATGGTACGACTAATAATGCAGTCAGTACTGCTACAACTGCCGAAATAATAAATACGAAAGCCATACTATTCATCCTTCCTTCTCTTTTTCTACTTAACTATACGGACGAAAGAGAATATGGTTTCAGAAAATCTTCACGAATGGCACTTTACTGTTAATTCCATATCCAATCAGTTACTTACAACTATATCGCAATCTTTCGCCTTTAATTCAAAGCCTTTTTTCCAGGAATAAATAATACAGACAGAAGCAATAGCTAATATTCCACTAAGAACGACAAAACAATAAATAATTAGACCTGAAGAGACCATTCCAGTGAAGATAGCGAGTAATACAACCCTTACTAGCAAACCAATTGAGCGGAATAAACTGTCCACTCTTCCGATTATTTCATTGGGTACTTGATCCATTAAAAAAGAATTTCTAGCTACTCTAGAACTACTATTTCCTATAGCAATAAAAAACACAAGTGATAAGTAAACAGGTATATTGGCGATTAGTATAAATGAAATAGCAACCGTGTAAGTAATCACTCCGTAGATGATTGTTTTTTCATTCCCTATCTTTCTAGCAATAATAGGTACGAGAATACCCGCAACTACTGCGCCTACTCCATATATCATCCCTTGAATTCCATACAAACTCCCCGACGCCTTTAGCACATCTGCTAAATATACAGGAAATAAATAATTCGAAATCATTACACCAATAAAAGGCATAATAGAAAAAAACAAAAATAAGAACATGGCTGGTCTTTTTAACATATAACTTAAACCTTCTGTACCATTTGATTTTAAAGCTTTCTTCGAGTGATCAACTGCATTCTTTGTATAAGGAATTTTTAAGAAGAAGTAGATGGCTGCAGCGTAAGTCAATACATCAAGCAGCAATATGTATTGTAAATCCCATCTAGATAACAAGATACTTGCCAAAGCACCAGCAATTACGCTAGATAATTGCCCTTGAACTTCCATTGTTCCATTTAAAGTTTTGTATTGATTCTTGTTAAAGATTTCTTGATTTAAAGCGAACATGGTAGGATAGAAAATCGTGTAATACAAGCTCCCAATCATGTAAATGAACATATAATGCCAAACCTCATAAGATAATCCTATAAATCCAATCATAGAAAAACATATTAATAATACAAAACA
The DNA here is from genome assembly GCF_038637725.1 of Psychrobacillus sp. FSL H8-0483. NCBI lineage: Bacteria > Bacillati > Bacillota > Bacilli > Caryophanales > Bacillaceae > Psychrobacillus > Psychrobacillus sp. FSL H8-0483. Next base: position 145,840 of record NZ_CP152052.1, on the reverse strand, counting down.
AATAATTTCACTCATTATCAATAATTTCTTTCGCGACATTTTATCAACTAGATTACCTACAAATGGTGTAATGATGAAACTAATAATGGTCATGCTTATTGTGACATAACCAAAAACTGCATTCCCGTTATCACTAGACACCAGCATCCATGGTATCGCAATCATGGTTATTCCGGATCCAATCGATGAAGCAATATTAGCAAAAATAATTAAGCGAAAACGGGAATCGTTATATAAATTCTTCATTGTAGCGCACCCCTTTATAATCTTATTATTCTTACTTTAATTGAAATTTCCTATTTTGAGTTCCGTCATTGGTCTTGATTGCATCTCATACAATTGACTGAGTCTATTATGTTGTTACCTGCCAGAAATCCGCTCGCTTTCCGCGGATGATCTGCCAAGCCTCCTTACTCGCAAGCCCGCTTTGGGGTCTTGGCAGCCCGTTTTTCCGCTGGAGTCTCACAGATTTTCGTCACAAAATATATGCTTCTAAAAAATATTTGCCTAATTTAACAAAGCCTAAAAATAAAAACACCTAGTGAATTTTCTCACTAGGTGTTCATCAAATTTATATGTAATCTTTATTTTCCTCGTAAGTCACATACCAATTATCATCTTTCTGCAATATACCTGTTCCAATCCACCCGTCTGCTAGAAGCTGCTGTTGTCTTTCGGAATCTCCCATACTGATTTCCAACACTTCACTGCTCGGTTTACGAGTTTCATGTAATTTCTTATAAAATACATGTATGGTTTTGAAGTTTAAAAATGGTGGTATCTGACGATTTGTGATTATTTTTCTGGTAATACAAACAGTAAATAGGACATACATTTTAAGATATTATACGCACTTTATTATTTGACAAAACATCATATTGGGATTACAAGGCTTAGCACTATTCTTTGTAAAACTAGCTGTTTATTCGGCACTGGGTAGCCCCGCAAAAAAAGAACCTTGAAAGGCATTTAGCCAATCAAGGTTCCCTCCTCCATATAGAGTTACTCGCCTGAAATCTCGCAACTTAAATTAAAACCTGCTTCTACTATTTGAGCATATGCTACATTTAAAAATTCTTCCGCCTTTTCAGTCAAATCATATTTTGAAAATAGCTTAATCTCAAATTTTTTATCTTTCGCAGAAGGACAACTTTCATATATCTCGCCACTTTCAAGAAAACTTAAATATAAATTTATTTTTTCTTGAAGCATAATTAGATGGTCGTATTCATTTTCCCAATCGAGATGGTCTGTTATAGCTAAAGTAACTAACTTCTCTTCTTCATTCACCCCTATTGCATCAATTTTATCTTTATCTTCTATTGACATCTTAATCACCTCTTTCTAGTTTTTTCTAACAATATTGATTTTGGTAGGTGGAATTTCAGTTCCGCCATAAAATGGTGGTTTCCCTTTACCTAACACTGTTCCCCCTGATTCCAAAATCTCAGGAAAAGCGACTTTCTGATTTTTTGTTAATGGTGCTGTAGAAGAAGCTTTGTATTCCTCAATCACAATATTGCCAGTCGTTTTATCCACTCCAATTGCATCTACTCTTGTCTTTGTTCCACTTTTAGTCCGAACAGTAATTTGTTCTACTACCTCATTACTATTCTTTAATTTCTCTATGGATTCTTTCTCAAATTCTCTTCCCGCAACTCTATTGCGCTCTAATACTTCAGCCTTACCCGTACCCTTAGCAACAATCTCCGCTTCTTTCGTTTCTTTTGCAGCAACATCCTTAGTCTTTTCTACAGCTTTCGCTAGATCATGTCCTGTCTCCAAAACTTTAGCAGGTTTGATGAACGTGTAGGCTGCAGCTTCTATTTTCTCTTTTGCTGTCGCTTCTGTGCTAATTATAGTGCCTATATCGCTTAGAAAGAAGTCATATGCCGCCATCGAAATAGGAGCTAGGCCATCTGGTGTTCCTGAACCATTTCCACCGACCACTTTTCTCATGCCCTCATATGAGAATGCATGATCACTTTTATTAGAACTAGTTAGATAGTTATCAGATGGATATTGTTTAGCTAATGCTGCATAGATTTCTTTTAATTGTTTGTCCTCTGAAGTACTTTTCTGATTTGCCAAAAAAGATAAGCTAAGCGAATCCCCGTCTTTGGATGATTTGTGTAGCGACGTTTGTGCAATTGCGCTTGGTTTATTTACTGGATAATAGGACGTAGCGGGTGCTTGTCCAGTTTTATATAGATCTTGATTTACTTTATAGCTTTGTATAGCTGCTGGTTTAGCGGCAGTTGTTGTTGTCTTTTTCGTAGACGAAGCCACTTGTGTACTTTGGTGTAACTCCTGCTGCACTTTATTGCTTTGTGCGGTAGCAGGTCGGATGCTACTTGTTGCCGGAGCGCTATTTGCAGTAGAAGAAGACCCTTGCGAATTTTTGTATAAATCTTGGTTTGCTTGATAGCTTTGAGCAGCTATCGGCCGCGGGACACTTGTACTTGGAGCAACAGGCTTATTTGCAGTAGACGAAGCTACTTGGGTACTTTTGTGCAAATCTTGATTTACTTTATTACTTGGTACACTTGTTGGTTTTGCTACTACTACCGGCGCTGGCTTTGGTGCGCTTGTACTAGTAGGTGTTGGTTTGTTCGTTGTAGTAGTTACTGGCGTACTTTTGTGCAAATCTTGATTTACTTTATTACTTGGTGCACTTGCTGGTTTTGTTACCACTACTGGTGCCGGCTTTGGTGTGCTTGTACTAGTAGGTGTTGGTTTGTTCGTTGTAGCTACTGGTGTACTTTTGTGTAAATCTTGATTTACTTTATTACTTGGTGCACTTGCTGGTTTTGTTACCACTACCGGTGCCGGCTTTGGTGTGCTTGTACTAGTAGGTGTTGGTTTGTTCGTTGTAGCTACTGGTGTACTTTTGTGTAAATCTTGATTTACTTTATTACTTGGTGCACTTGCTGGTTTTGGTACGGGTTTTGCTACCACTACTGGTGCCGGCTTCGGCGCTGGTTTTGCTACCACTACTGGTGCCGGCTTCGGTGCTGGTTTCGGACTACTCTTTGCTACAACTGCATTGCTTGATCTTCCAGATCCTTCTGAAACTCTCATTTCCTTCACTCCCTTTAAGTGTAACCAAGTTTCTTTAGAATTACAGTAAAATAAACCCCTTTTTTCATTACTAAAATGACTTTTTCTTTTTAAGTAATCCGCAAATATAAAAAGGTAAAAATGGATTATCTTGTAAGGATTATACAACTCCTTCAGTCAAGTGTATATATTTTTTGTCTAATATTCCAAATTTTCTTATTTTTATAAGCTGCGTATAAAAACCATGAACTCAATTTAAGTTGAATGAATATTTTCAAAAAAAAAGACTGTAGATTTCTCTCAGTTTTGAGAGTTTGTCTACAGTCCTCGTTCACCATTACTTTATCAGTACGTTCCTTTTTCATCGTAAGTTACGTACCAAACATCTTCTTTTTGCATAACACTTGTTCCAATCCAGCCTTCTGCAAGTAGTTGTTGTTGTTTTTCAGTGTCTTCCATTTTCACTTCTAACACTTCGCCGCCTAGTTTACGATCTTCGTGCAACTTTTTATAAAATACATATCTCAGCATATTTGCATATTTCTTTTTCAACGCACCAATGACCATACCTTGGCTTAGTTTATCCTTTAGACTAGCAATGTTAAATGGTGCGACAGTTGCGCATACATGGGAGTATGGCGATGCATCTAGCAGTTCCATTACAATAAGTCCTAATTTTTTTTGCAGTCCAAATCCACGGTAATCTGGATGAACATTCGTAATTTCTTGATAAACAACTTTGTCTAATTGTTCTGCCTTCAGACCAATATCAAACCCTAAATGATGTTCATCTATTTCTGGTAGAGCTAACGCACGAAATGCTATTAACTCCTCCTCCACAAATACGCCTACCATTAGGCGATTCGCGATAGAACCTTCGTATTCTTCCTTTGTTAAGGGCGATAAGAAATCATTGTTTTCAAGACTTCCTAAAACAATATCCTGAATGCGAAATATATCATCCACATGGTCTATTGTTAGTTCACGAACGACATATTCTTTCTCTCCGAGCATGCCTTTCCATTCTTTCATTCAATCACTTCCTCTTACTTCGTTACTTTTGTCGAAAACTCCGTTAACTCAAGTAATACAGTTTCATCCACATCAATACCTAGCCCTGGAAGCTCATTTAGTTTAATAAAAGGAACATCATAGTGCAAATTCCCAACGTCTTTTGAGAATTTTAATGGGCCAGTTAACTCTACACTAGTAAATGCTTTTTTAGAAAACGCTACATGGAAACCAGCAGCTGAACCAATCGAAGACTCTACCATTGATCCGATTTGGCATTCAATGCCTGCCATTTCAGCCATATGTGCAAGCTTCATAGCAGGGTAGATTCCACCGCATTTCATTAATTTAATATTCACCTTATGTGCCGCATTTTTCTCGATTAATTCGCGCATATCACGAAAACCTTTTAAACCTTCGTCCATCATTAGTGGGGTACTTGTTTTTGCTTTTACTTCTACCATTCCGTTGAAATCATCGGCAACTACTGGCTGCTCCAACCAGTCAAGCCCTGCGTCCTCTAGCTGACGCATTGCAGTGATTGTATTTGCACTGTTCTTCCAGCCTTGATTGACATCCACGCGAATGGCGATATCGTCTCCCACTTTTGCACGCACTGCTTGAATTCGTTTTACATCCGCTTGAATTTCTGTTCCAACTTTCATTTTAAACGATGAATAACCTTCTTTCATACGTTTTTCTGCTTCTTCTGCCATAGATTCAGGAGTTCCAATACTTAATACATGGGTAATTGGGAACTTCTCATGATAACGACCGCCAAGTAGTTGGTATACTGGAACCCCTAGCTTTTTCCCAACAACATCGTAACATGCAATGTCTATTGCAGCCTTTGCAGCTGGCGCTTGATAGACCGCTTTATCCATTTTTTCATGTAGGCGTTCAAATTCCATTGGATTTTCTCCAATTAATAAAGGTGCCAATGTATGTTGTAATATTGCATAGGTACTTTCCCATGTCTCACCCGTTACATGCTCATCCGCAACAGCTTCTCCGTATCCAACTAGACCATCCTCTGTTGTTAGCTTCACAATAATAGAGGGCATATCGTCGTATGTGTGATAGCTAATGATAAACGGGTCGACTAATGGTAATCTAATTGCATAAATATCGATTTCTTTAATTTTCATCGTAAAATTCCTTCTTTCTTTACAAATAGTATTTTTTTCTTTATAGTTGTCGTTAAATGGTCGTTAATAAATAAAAAAAAAGAGGTGCAAGGATGGTTATACGCATTGCGGTCTTAGGATCCAGTAAATTTATTGAGCGTTTAATGCAATTTGAGCAGGAACTCCCTTCTATTCGTATGGACTATTATATCTATAGTACGCCGATGGAAGCAATAGATATAGTTCCTACTATTAAACCATGCGATGCCGTATTTTTTTCTGGGTCACTTCCGTATATTTACGCAAAGGAAGTTAGAGAAAAGCTGCCTGTACCATCTCATTATTTAAGGCAAGACGAAACAGCTATTACTACAACACTGCTAGCTATTAGCTACTCTACCTCTATTCCTATCCAAAAGCTTTCTATTGACTTGATTGAGCCGCAAAGTGTGCAAAACGTTTTGGAGGATATTGGGCAAATAGAACAATACCCATATATGATGAAAATTGATCCTACGTTTGATTTACACGATGTTGTTTCATTTCATTCGAATTTACAGGATAGCGGAGAATCCTCTCTTGCGGTAACTAGTATTCATGCGGTTTATCAAAAAATGAAAGAAAATAATCTTTCTGTCATGCGAATGATTGACCCGAAAAATTCTATCCTAAATGGCCTGGAAGAAACAAAATCCATGGCACTTCTTGCAAAAAGCCAGTCGGCTAAAATTGCTGTTGGATATATACAATTAACCAACCATACTGCGATTACAAATGATCTATTAAAGAAAATTTCAAGCTCGATACAAGCAAGCTTTGTTAAAACGGAAGATAATTTATACATGTTGTACTCCACACAAGGTGATGTGCAAGAGGTATTGAAAAACAATACGCTAGAAAAGTGGTTTGAACTTACTTCTTCACCGCTTAAAGTTGCATTTGGATTTGGAAAAACAGTTGTAGAAGCGACGCAAAATGCAAAAGATGCTCTCGATTACGTAACAGAGAATACTGCTTATTTAATAAACGATCACAAGGAATTATTAGGACCTTTTCCAACAAACCAAAAGCAAGTTCAGTTGAAAACAAACGACCCAAAACTATCACAATTAGCGAAAGAAACAACGCTGAGTCCTGCAAATGTTTCAAAAATAATACAGTTTAGTCGTTCTCGTAAGTCCACCGAGTTTACAGCACAGGATTTAGAATACTATTTACAAGTTAGTAGACGAACTTCGGAACGAATCTTAAAAAAGCTAGTAGATCATGGATATGCTCGTATTATTGGAGAAGAAATGACCTACCAACAAGGTCGCCCTCGTGCCATTTACGAATTAAACTTCCCTACTTATTTATAGGGACTATTAAACTAAATTGTTGTTCTTTGGTAGAATCCTTTGCTTTCTGCGGGAGTCTGCGCGAATTCTATGCTAAAAAACAACAGTAATAAAATATAACAGTTCCTATTTATAAAGAAAGGAAAGTTCGCTTTTGCTGAACTTTCCTCTTTTCTTATGCTTGCATAGCTTCTTTTTCGTTTATTTCCGCTATTTCGGAATTTGTTAACTTTTGGATTGTAAAGCCAGTCATCGCATATACAATCGATAAAAGAGGTACAACATAGTTTAATATTGCATATGGAGCATATTCAAATGCACCTACCCCTAAAGTCCCTAAAATAAAGACTCCGCAAGTATTCCATGGTATAAAGACTGAAGTAAGTGTTCCTCCATCCTCTAATGCACGAGATAGGTTTTTAGAATGCAATCCCATTTTCGTATAGGCATTTGCAAACATTCGTGCTGGAACAACAATTGAAATGTATTGTTCTGAACATGTTGCGTTTGTTGTAAAACAAGCTAGGATTGTAGATGCTACTAGTGTACCTGCTGATTTTGCTAATTTAAGTATTTGATTCATAATGGATTGAAGCATACCAGAATATTCTAGTATTCCTCCAAATGTCATCGCGACAAGCGTCATCGATACAGTATACATCATTTCATCTAAGCCACCACGGTTAAATAAATCATCTACCATAGCATTTCCAGTTTCAATAACGAAACCACTTTGAAGTGCCCCAATTGCCTCTGAAAGACTTCCTCCTTGCACAAATACTTGAGATAAAGATCCTAAAATAATTCCGATAACTAATGCGGGAATTGCTGGAACCTTCATAGCAACAAGTACAATTACCGCTACTGGTATTAATAATAACCAAGGAGAAATGACAAAGCTCTTTTCCAACATGGAAATTGTTTGAAGAATGCTCTCCTGATCGATATTGCTGTCTTTATATTCCATACCTAAAAAGCCGTATACAGATAAAGCGATAAGAATTCCAGGTACTGTAGTAAAGAACATATGTCGAATATGTACAAATAGATTTGTGTTCGTTAACCCAGCTGCTAAATTTGTTGTGTCCGATAGAGGGGACATCTTATCTCCAAAATAAGCTCCTGAAATAACCGCTCCTGCAATAATCGGGGCTGGAATTCCCATACTAAGTCCAATTCCCATCCCTGCAACACCAATTGTTCCCATCGTGGACCAAGAACTACCGATTGCAAGTGATACAATCATACAAATTATGCAAATCGTCACTAAAAACAATGCTGGAGTAATAATTTTAAGGCCAAAATAGATCATAGTAGCAACTACTCCGCCACCAATCCAAGAACCAATTGTTAAACCTACTAACATAATGATTACAACAGCTGGTAAAGCTAGTTTAATCCCTTTATACATCATTTCTTCAATGTCATTCCATTTAAATCCATGCTTCCAAGCTACTAACGCAGCAACAGATGTTCCTATGATTAATGGAATATGTGGACCTTGTTCTAATCGTACTACCGCAATATACATGCAAGCTATCATCACTACCAATGGAATAATTGCCCATATTAAAGACATCTCTTTTTTAGCAGTTGTGTTTTTTGTTTCCACCATACTATTTCCCCTTTGTTACTATATTGCGACAGTTCTAAATTGCCGTTAAATAGTCGTTAATAGTGTTATGATAAATGGAAACGAAAGCCCCGTCAATCCTTTTCCGAAATTTTTGTAAGCGTTTTCGAGATTACTTTGGCCCCAATTAGGAGTGAATCTTGATTAAAACTCATTTTTGGATGATGTAATCCAGGCGCAAGGTCCGCTCCAATTCCAATCATCGCTGCTTTTACCTCAGGATGCTTAATCGTATAGAAGTGGAAATCGTCACTTCCAGAAGTAATCACTTCTTCCGCTAGATTTTCTATCCCAACTGCTTCTATTATTCCTTCTTTAGCAATTGCAGCAGCTTCTATTGACACTTCAGCACCTGGTGTTATATCTTGCCATTCCCATTCCATTTCTATATCAAATAACTGTTTAAGTGCATGTAAGTTTCTTTCTATTTGATCTTTCATTTTGAATAAAATCTCATTTTTTTGTGCGCGAGCATCAATCGAGAATAATGCTGTACCCGGGATAATATTTGCACTATCTCCACCTGCATGGATCTTTGTTAATTTGGCCGAATAAGCTTCAAATGGAGAGAAATATAAATTTTTCAATGCTTGATGAATTGCCACAGCTACGTCAATTGCATTTTTTCCTTGCTGTGGACGTGCACCATGGGCATCGATTCCTTTAATTTTTCCTTCAAGAAACATTGCAGCTCCGTGGTGAATAGCAGGCGACACTTTTCCGAATGGAAGCTCTTCGATTGGTCGTAAGTGCACACCAAATAAGTGTGTTACTCCTTCGAGCGCTCCACGGTCAATCATGGCATTTGCACCATTACCTTTTTCCTCTGCCGGCTGAAATATAAAGCGAATTCGTTTTTTTAGCTTCTCATCCTTCAGTAATAGTAATGCTCCGAGCACCATAGAAATGTTAGCATCATGTCCACATGAGTGATTTGCGCGATATTCTCCGTCTACTTCTTGCCATAATGCGTCGATATCTGCACGAACAGCAATGACTTCTTCACCTTCTCCAATTTCCGCCAATAATCCAGTTACATCATCGAATCGTCGATAGGGTACCTTTAACCCATCTAGTATCTCAGCCAGCTTATTCGTTGTTTCGTATTCTTTCCAACTTACTTCTGGGTATTTGTGAAAATGATCAAACCATTGCAAAATTTGAGTTTCTACTTGCATCTGCCTTGCACTCCCTTTTCAATCAATAATTTATTCTATGATTTCACACACACGTCCTATTTGTCCATCGTTTAAACGAACTTTTATCCCGTGCGGATGGAAGGACGAATTCGTTAAGAGATCTTTCACAATACCTCTTGTTTTTTCACCTGATCGCTGGTCTTTTTTCAAGATGATATATACTTCTACTCCCGGTTTAACATCTTTTCTATTTTGTCCATTCATTATGATTCACCTCTTTTTGTATCGTACCACTTTCATGCTATACTAATGAAGGATTTTATTTGAAAAAGGAGTGTTTTGAATGACTAAAAAAGGATATATCTTAATGGATTCTGGCGAAAAAATCGAATTTGATTTATTCCCAAATGAAGCACCAAACACAGTTGCAAACTTTGAAGAGTTAGCAAACAGCGGATTCTACAACGGGGTAGTTTTCCACCGTGTTATTCCTGGCTTTGTAAGTCAAGGTGGAGACCCAACTGGTACAGGTATGGGCGGAAGCGGCAAAACAATTAAATGTGAAACTGCTGGCAACCCACACAAACACGAAGCTGGTAGCTTATCAATGGCACATGCTGGTAAAGACACAGGTTCTAGCCAATTCTTTATCGTGCATGCACCACAACCACATTTAAATGGCGTTCACACTGTTTTCGGTAAAGTAACAAGTGGCCTTGAAGTAGCAACGGCTATGAAAAACGGCGCGAAAATGGAAAAAGTAGAAATATTCGACGCAGAATAATGGAAAAAGGGTAACTCTGAAAAAATCAGAGTTACCCTTTTCTTTATCAATCGCTCTGTTAAATCAAGCTTTGTTTTTTTAGAAGAATTTATTTTGTGACGAAAATCCGCGAGACTCCTCTGGAAAAACCGGCTGCCAAGACCCCATAGTTGGCATATAGGAACAAATCCTAAGTTCGCAACCACATCCATGTGGCAACGGATTTGTGACCAACATCCTGTTGCCCCGAGGTGGCTTGGCAGTTCGTCCGCGGAAAGCGAGCGAATTTTCTTCTCTAACAACACGATCGTTTAACATAGCCTTTATAATAAAAATACAATCGCTAAGATAATGAAAAGTGGTACGAAAAAAACAATCCAACTCAAAGGTTTCGCAAAGTTGAGCGTCCACCCTACCCCAAAGCGTTTTTCGACTAAAATACTTGGATCGTCTTTGTTCATGTAGAACATGCCACCTTTCCAGTATTTATCATCGTTTGCTGCTGCAATTTCATTCTCTAACCTAACGCTCTCACCATTTACTTTAATGCGCGAGCCATTTTGACCTACCTTTATTGTATAAATAGCTACACCAATAAATGTTGAAACTAAAAATACAAGCGGTAAGGAGAACATAATCCATGAAGATGAGATTTCAGGATGAATTGTTTGTAGGTGTAGATACCCTAATAAGAGAGTGACACTTATCGTGATGAATAATGCGAACCAGCTTGTATATTTTCGAAATGCAAGTTGTTGTACTACGGACGTTTTTTTATTGGCTGGGTTAATCTTTGCACCCGAAAACCTCATCCCTTCGCTCATCATTAGGAACACACCTTGCATAACAAGTAAAATAAGCGGCAACGATATTACACTAAAATATGTCTTTTCACTAAACGCATCTGGCTGACCACTTGGCCCCCAATGGGTAGGGATTAATTCTGGCATATCGGGATATTTCATAAACGAATATAGGATGAGTCCGACTGTTACAATCATAGGAATAATAAATACAACTCGTGGTATTAACTGAAGCTTTTTCTGAAATTGCAAATCGACTACACGGACTTCTTTCTTATTGGACATCCATTTTTGTTCTTCTTTCAGCTTCTTCACACGTACATGCATAGTAAAGTAATACCCAATACCAATAAACAAAGTCGTAAACAGAACTCCCATACTTATAAGTGCAAGTATTTCTTCTGTTGGATTTTGTGTGAGTGCCCAAAGTAGATAGGCTGCTAAAATGACTAGGTCTGCTGTAAACACAACAACGGTGTATCTTTTTTTCATTCGAAGGATGATTTCTTCTTTCGCATATTGTTCCGGTACATAGACCCCAAAAGCCTCTGTTTGCTTCAAAAATGTCGGCATAAACGCTTGTAAAACAGTAATAAATAAAAGAATAAATCCAAATAACAAAATGATCATTGTTTACCCTCCTTAATATCTCGAACAAGGTTACATAACATGTCTACCATTTCATCCTCTGAAAGATTTAGCACCATCCCTTCCGCTATTAAAGGTCTTAATTGCTCTGCAAGCTGTTGTTTTTCTTCCTCTGAAGCTTTTGGTATCCCATTGGGTTGTATGATAACACCGGATTTTGCGACAATTTGAATGAATTCTTTTTCCTCTAAGTAATGATAGGCTTTGTTTACCGTATGCATATTCATGCCAAGGTCTGCAGCAAACGCTCGAACCGATGGCAACGAATCGCCTGGTTTTAGGTCTCCCCTAACCATCCCTTCAATTAGTTGCTGAGCTAACTGTAAATAGATTGGCACAGATGAGTTTGTTTGTATTTCAATAAACATGAATTTCCTCCTACTTACCGTTTGTTCTACTAGTAGTGTAACACACCTGTTCTACATTTAGTAGAGCAAAAAATACCTTTTTTCGATTAACATAGTATTTCCAATGAATTATTCCATAAAAAAAGCCCCACCCACGTATGTGAGCAGGGCTAATCATTCTTTATTTCACCCTCAACACTTGTCCAATATAAATTGTGTAGTTAGCATCCAGACCATTCCAATCCTTAATTTGTTGTACTGTGCTACCATAAGTGCCACTTAACGAGTAAACTGTATCACCACTTTTTACAGTATGATAAACTGCTGTGCTTTTCTTTGGAAGATTGAAGCACTTTGCAATTCCATTCACATGACCTCGGGCCAGTGACTCAATGAAGGATGATGCTTTCAACTTTGCCGCATCATTTGCATTATCAATAAATCCATTCTCCGTCAAAAGAGCTGGCATATTGGATACACGTAACATATGAAAGTCTTCTTGTTTTTTACCACGATCAGTAAAATTCACAAGCTTTAATATTTCTGCATGAATCGTATTTTGATAAGTTGTAGTAGGTGCCCCTACTCCCGGGTATACATAATCCTCATAGCCAGTCCCACCGCCTGAATTTATGTGAACTGAAAGGAGGAAATCTGCCCCCCAAGCATTAGCTGCATCTGTACGTTGCGTCAACGTCAAAGTCTGATCCCCAGTTCGACTCATTAATACACTTACATTGTTATACTCAGCAATCAGAATATCTTTGACTCTAGTGGCAATTTGCAATGTTAGATTTTTCTCCTGTAAACCATTTCCTACTGCACCTGAATCCGTTCCACCATGTCCTGCATCAATAAATACTTTTACCATAATTATCACCTCATATTAGTTTTGAATTACTAGAAAAGAATCCTTGTACACTAATCTAAATGTCACATAGCAATCACCACCTTAAAAAAAAGCGACCCGAAGGCAGCTTATTTTGGTTCGATATATTTCATTGCTCTTGGGCTATCCGCAAAATTATTTGTCGTAGGATCTTGAATAATCCCCATTGTCGCTAATAATCCAAACACTACATTTACAAAAGCAAATATCCAATCTTTCATTTCTTCCGTTAAATGAAAATCCATTAAACCAGCAGTATGAGCACCTATCAAAAGTAGTTCAGTTAATAGAAATATTTGGGCAATAAAACCTGTAACCCAAATCTTATTTTTAAAACGTACTTTCCAGTTAATCTTCATACTTATTGTGCCTCCTGAATAATTTTGAGATTATCGATTCTTTTGTGAGCATGCTTCGAGCTTTCCTCCACTCGTGCTACACGTTCTGCTAATACGTCCATTTGTTTCTCATTCGCTTTCAAATCGATTCGAATCGATTCCACACCATTACTAATCGTGTCTAGCTTAGTTTCAATAACTGCCGTTTTTGCAGCATCTGCTTTCACATCCTTGTCGCGGTTACGACCAAATGCAAGCAGTCCTATTAATAAACCCAACACAGTGCAACCAAAACCGATAAATGCCTCCATTTCTCACCTCCATCCAACTCTGCTTATGCATATAACTCTCTTCACTACTAGGTGGGTTCATACGTCGAGTGTACGTCAGGAAACGAGTATTTTGACTTTTCCCTTTGCGCGATCAATGTATTGTTGCACGGTTCTCTTCTTTAAATTCAGCTCCTCTGCAATTTCTGTAAGACTCATCCCATATGCCATGTGCATTAAATAGCATTGTCTCTCTCTATGGGAAAGCTCTATTAAAATAGTTAATATCTTCTGTTTCTGTTCTTCACTTAAATCAGTTTGCTTTGTATCCAATTCAATCGTAGGAAATAAGTCCATGTCCAACAATGCACGACGTTGATATATTGACCTTTTATCAGCCCCATGAAGATTGCCTGGTCTTCTCCCTTTTTTCATCCATTCAAGTGCATAAGACATATCATCAATCATGCTGTTAATAATTTTGAGATCTTCATTATCTTTAGGATTCATTGGATCTAATCGTTCCTTTAGGTGCTCCAACTCTTTTTTATGATATGAATACTCTTGTATCAATTTATCCGCCCAATTTAACATAAGAAGTTCCTCCTTTTCTTTTTAAAACCCTATAAAAAAAGAGGACAACAAAAGATCAGCAAGATGCTGAAATCATTTGTTGTCCTCCAGATGACTGGTGGGACTATTATGATTTATTCTACTCAAATTTAAAAATCTTCTCCCTCATTCCATTTAACACGCACAACTTTTCCTTGATGTGTCTTAATGGTCGTTTCAGCGAATGAGGGTAACTCTATCATTTTTGCTTTATCTTTACTAATAACTATGATGCATGGATTTGGGATTTCTTTTGTATTAAGATTTATATTACCTTTGGAATCTACTTCCACATCTCTCATTCTCATAAACGCCCCCCTTTATATTTCCGTAAATGGAACATAAAATAAATAATAAATCCCACCTCCGCTAATAAACAAACTATTAATAACTAATGACCCTTTTTTGATGTTCCGTTTATGGAATAAACACATCATAATATTAACAGAAATCTCTGTCAACATATTTATTCCTAAAACGGAATTAATTGTTTCGTTTGTTGCATTTTCGGAAATTAAGATGTAAAATTCTAACTATAGATAATATGTAAGGAGATTACTGTTGTGAAGAATTTCGGAACACTATTAAAAGAGCTAAGACTGAATAGAAAACTCACCATTGAACAATTGGCAGATTCTTTAAATTCTAAGTTTGGTAGTAAAATTAGTAAGAGCTCTATAAGTCGTTGGGAAAATGGAGAAGCCGATCCTAAGTTAGAATTTGTTCGATTACTCGCTGATTTTTTTCAAGTTCCAGGCCAATATTTCTTAGGTGAAGACGCTGAAAAAAGATTTGACAGCCAGAAAATCGTAACTATTGCAGCGCATATTGATGATGATGTCACTGAGGAAGAAATGGAAGACATTAAGAAATATATTGAGTTTATTAAATCGCAACGCGGATAAATGAGGTGTTTTATGGCGTATGATCAACTGATTACGGAGTACCCGCATATTAAAATTATTGAGAAAGTATTACCTAAAGGTCTCCCAGGTTTATATTACGATCACGTAATTGAAATTGATAAATTCAAAAATAATTATGAAAAACATTGTATTTTAGCAGAAGAGCTTGGTCATTACGAGACGACCTATGGGGACATTACAGACTTAAATGATATGAGAAATGTAAAATTAGAGCAAATAGCTCGAAGATGGGGTTATGAAAAAATTGTCTCTCTGGATCAGCTGATTGATTGCTACGAAAAAGGACAAACAACACTAGAAGAAGTATGTATAAATCTTGAAGTAACTCCGGAGTATTTGAAAAACGTGATCGATTATTATATTGAAAAATATGGCCTCTTTAAATTACACAAAGAATACAGGATTACCTTTGATCCACTTAATATTAAGTGGATAGAAAAATAAGATTTCGTTTGCTCCGGTACCATTCCTCCGTTGTTTATTTTTAGTAGAGCAAACTAATACTTTTTCTAATATTTTTGATTTGGTCTCGGTTTCGGGTGAATTGGTCTCGAATTTTCAAATTTGGTCTCGGTTTTAGGCCAGTTGGTCTCGAATTTTGCTAAATGGTTGCGTTAAGCCATTTCATGTAATATAAATCCAATAATTTACAACTATTTTATTAGATTTGGATAAAAAAAGTCACTAAAACCCGATAAACAAGGTTTTAGTGACAGTTTGAACCGTCTATATTTATTACGCGATAACCGCTAATTCAGCTAAACGTTTTGCAGAAGCTTTTACTTCTTCCATACCTGCAGCAATAATATCTTGTGCTTTATCAGGCATTGCATTGTGCCCTTCGATAATTACTTCATCGATGATTTGCATACCGAATACCCCACCGAATACATTGCGCATGTAGTTAACAGCCATTTCCATTGGAGCTGCTTCAGGAGATGAGTAAACACCACCACGAGCATTTAAGAAGATCGCTTTTTTATCTGTCATTAATTGAATCATATTACCTTCTGCATCATATTTGAATGCAAATCCTGCTGCATATACATAATCAATAAATGTTTGTAATTTTGCTGGAATTGTTAAGTTCCATAATGGGAATGCGAATACAACTACGTCTGCAGCTGTGATAGCGTCCATTGCTTTTTGTTTTGCAGCTAATAGGCGTGATTCAACGTCTGTTAACTCTCCACCGTTTTGTAATTTACCAAAAGCGTTAAATAGTTCTTGTCCAAAGTAAGGTGTGTCTTCTTCAAAAACATCATAAGTTGTTACGTTTACGTCTTTACCTTCTAATTCTGCCATGAAAGTTTCATACATTTTGCTTGAGATTGCTTCTGTTGCTGGGCGGTTATTTGCTTTAACTACTAATACGTTCATTATTTTAAAATCTCCTTTATATATAGGTATTGTTTGTTTAAAATACTTTATCTCATATTCGAGACTTTATCATAATATATTACTATAGGTATTAATGTCAAAGAGTTAGTTTCGGAATTTATCTTTCCATCATTTAAATGAATCAATTTCATAATTCCAAATTACATGAGAAAATAAAACAATACTAAAGGAAACTATAGAAATATATATTTTACACGGAATAAAGGATAGTTGATTTCCGCTATAGGCGGACGCTTTCCGCGGGGTGAACGATAAACCATCACCGCCGCTCACGCGTCGTTTGTGATGTCTTATCTGTCTCACTCATCCCGCTGGAGTCGCCGCCTGCCGCTTCAATCAACCAAGTGATAAATGTTCGTATTTTAATGACAAAGTAATATTTATGAAATTAACTCAAATATGTACAAATTTAAAACGCCCTTAAAATTAGAAAACATTTAAGGACGTTTTATTTGTTAGAAAGCTATATTGTTAAACTATCTAAAAACGAGTCTACAATTTAAGATACTGTTGGCCTTTTTTATAGTAGATTTCCTTTTCATTGTCTGGAACCATACCTCCACCAGTCGCCCATACTATATGCGTCGCATTTTCTAGATTGAAGTTATTCCTTGCTAAATGCATTGGGCCTGTCATTCCAGCAAGCGCAGAGGGTTCCAGCTGAATTTCTTCCGTGTCGGCGATTAAAGTGAGTAATGAATACATCGTTTCATCACTTATTGTATAGCTCCCACTTATTAGCTGTTCCATTGTTTTCCCTACAAATCCAGAGGGTCTTCCAACTGCTAACCCATCCGCTGCTGTTTTATTATCTAGCCCAATGTCTCCAACTGCGATCTTGTCATGCAATCCTGTCAGCATTCCTAGTAACATGCATGGCGAATGTGTTGGCTCTGCAAAGTAGCAGTGTACATGGTCACCAAATATGAGCTTCAATCCAAATGCAACACCACCCGGACCTCCACCAACTCCACAAGGTAAATAGACATACAGCGGATGATTTTGACTCACTACTCTACCTTGCTGCTCCAACTGTGTTTTCAATCTATTTGCAGCAACTGCATATCCAACAAATAAATCGATGGAGTTTTCATCATCTATAAAGAAGCAACTAGGGTCTAGTTCGGCTTGTTTTCTTCCTTCTTCAACAGCAATGCTATAATCAGAGGCATATTCAATGACTTCTACCCCTTTTTCGCGAAGCATATCTTTTTTCCACTGCTTTGCATCACTCGACATATGAACGGTTACTCGAAAACCAAGCTTTGCACTCATTATTCCTATGCTTAGCCCTAAGTTTCCGGTTGAGCCTACAGCAATCGAATAGCCCGAGAAAAACTGTTTTAACTTATCTGTAGCAAGAACAGCGTAATCGTCTGTTTCCTTTAATAAACCTTCTCGAATTGCAAGTGTCTCTGCAGTTTTAAGTACTTCATAAATGCCACCACGCGCTTTAATAGATCCAGATATCGGTAATGCGTTGTCGCATTTTAATAAAAGCTCTCCACCAAAATCAACTTGGAAGTAATCCTTTATGGCAGATTCCATTTTCGGAATAGCAACTAGTGGTGATTCAATGATTCCGTTTGATTTTACTGTTTCAGGGAAAGCAATTTGTAAATACGAAGCAAATCGATCTAATCGATCACTTGCATCTTGCACCATTTCTTTTGTAATAGGGACCTGTTTTAAAGCGTCCTCCGTCTTTATTTCATTCGGGTTGAACCATATGGTCTCTTCCGTCTTTTGAAGCTTTTCTATTAAAGGAAATTGCTTTATTAATTGTTGCATGTTCATGATTGTAAAACCCTTTCTACTCTAAGCTAAGTACATGTGTTGTATCAGGTGAACGTTCTTCTAATGAAAATCCATTTGCACGATAAAAAGCATCCACTTTTGCAGATTCCGTTTTCGTTGTTATTTTGCTAAACTGACCTTTTGCATTGTCGGTGATTATTTTGAATAATTCACTTCCGACTCCTTTTCTGCGGTGTTCCGGTAAAGTATAAAAACGATATAGTCTTGCAGAATTGTCGTCGGCACTAGTCGTACTTCGATTTATCCCACCGATTCCAACTAGTTCCTCATCATCCCACACCCCGTAAAGTGCTTCCCCTTGCTCACTGAATCGATTTGTACCGTCTTCATATTCGGATGCTAGTCTCGATACAAAACGATACCCTTCTTTTTCGCTTTCTTGAATTAGTTTGGATACGTTGACTTCTTTCAAATCTGAAATTTTCTTCACTTCGATTGCCATTTACGTTTCCCCCATTCCTAAATTCAATTACACCCCGGAGTATTTGCGTCCAGATAGATAAGGAAGTTAGCCTAAGAACGTCGCATCCATGCGACAACGGTTAACTGACCTGCATCACGCAGGCCTCGTGCTTGCACGATTAGCTCCCTTACAAAATCTGTGGCATCCGCCGGAGACTTAACTTTATTCAGTGAGGGTTATACCCATGCTGAATAAAGTTAAAATACGAACTCTTAGTTACTTTCGATATGCCCAGGTCAATTCCCTTTATAGCAAAGTGTTATATTTTATGCAACCCAAAATAAACACCTTACCCACATCTTATCCACCATTTCCACAACTTATTACATTTTATTATTACAGTAGTGTTGCTGGTGCCAGGCACCAGTAACACTACTGTAATAATCCTTAATAATTCTCTGTTTAAAAATGCTTAAAACAGCGCGCGACTCCCGAGGAGGCTTGGCAGTTCGTTCGCGGAAAACGAGCGGATTTTCGTCCATAACAACATGATCGTTTAACAGAGTCATCTTTTAAATAAACGTTAAAGATCCCACGCTAGTTTCATCAGCGTGGGATAGTGTTGTTTTTATATAGTTTATTTAATAGCAGCTAGTCTAGCTTCTATTTCTTCTTCAGATAAATTATGTTCTGCGATGTAACGGTTGCGTGGGTGCTCGCGACATTCGTCTGAACAGCTGCGTAAATATTTATGCTCGTTTTCTTCTGAGCATAGAATCTTGTCGTTACAATCTGGGTTTGCACAGTTTACATAGCGCTCACATGGCTCCCCTGTATAATGATCTTTCCCTACGATGACATGTTCTACTTGGTTGATCGGCACAGCAATTCGCTCGTCGAATACGTACATTTGACCATCCCAAAGCTGTCCGCGCACTTCTGGATCTTTGGCGTAAGTTGCGATCCCGCCGTGTAGTTGACCTACACCTTCAAAACCTTCTCTTACTAACCAACCTGAGAATTTTTCACAGCGTATCCCGCCAGTACAATAGGTAAGTACTTTTTTACCTTCGAACATTTCTTTGTTCTCAAGCATCCAGTCTGGTAGGTCACGGAAGTTGCGGATATCCGGACGAACTGCTCCACGGAAATGACCTAAGTCAAATTCATAGTCATTACGAGCATCGATTACGATTGTATCCTCTGCTTGCATTTGCTCAAAAAATTCTTTTGGCGATAAATATTTACCAGTTAGTTCATTTGGATTGATATCTTCAGCTAATCCTAAATGTACAATTTCTTGCTTCGGACGAACGTGCATTTTTTTGAATGCATGGCCCTCTGCTTCATCTATTTTATACACCATGTCTGCGAATCGAACGTCCGCTTTCATCATGTCCATGTATGCGTCAGTTTGTTCAATTGTTCCCGAGCATGTCCCGTTAATTCCCTCGTCTGATACTAAAATACGCCCTTTTAACCCAATCTCTTTACAAGCAGCAAGATGTTCTTGTGCAAATGTTACTGGATCTTCAATCGGGACATATTTATAGTAAAGTAATACTCTGTATGCATTTGTTTCCATTTTTTACTCCACCTTTTCTAAATTTTGTCCATTCGGTTTAATATATCAAAAAAGTAGGCGTTTGTTAAATAGTTAGTTTACTTTTTATAATCAAAAAAAGAACAATCATGCAAATGAATGCTTCTTGTTCGTCGCTTTTTACCTATCTTAATTTTCCATTGCGGCATTTTCCTTCATGCATCTTGTACAACTGTTTCCTCATATGATAATAAGTGAATACCTAATCGTCTTTGAATTTATATCTCTTCCCTTGAAAGGAGATTTCTCATGCGAAAACAACATATCATACTCGTTTTATTTTTACTAATCGCTGGGTGTGCGGATAAAAGTGCAGTTCCCATTCCCTCCAATGAGTTTTTAATTATTGCCCATCGCGGAGCTTCTACATATGCTCCAGAGAACACGATGCTTGCTTATGAAATAGCACAACAATCTGCGGCCACTTATCTTGAAATCGATTTACAGATGACAGAAGATGGCGTATTAGTAGCTATGCACGATGAAACGGTAGACCGCACTACAGATGGGGTTGGATTAGTAAAAGACTACACAATAGAAGAATTAAAGCAGCTAAATGCAGGAGAATGGTTTAATAGTACATATCCTAGTATGGCAAATGAAGCATTTGAAGATTTGGATGTACCTACATTAGAGGAGGTATTTTTGCGTTTTGGAGACGAAGCGAACTATTATATTGAAATGAAATCTCCGAAAATATATGAGGAAATGGAAGAAGAGTTAATTGCTTTGCTACATCAATATGATTTAATCGATGTAAATAAGAAGCTTCCTAAAGTAATTATTGAATCATTTAACAGGTCTAGTTTAACAGAGTTTCATGAATTAGAGCCGAGACTTCCTCTTATTCAACTGTTCAGTTTCAAAGAGAAAGCCGCTCTTTCCGACCAAGATTATAATAGCTTAAGTACTTATGCAAGTGGAATTGGAGTAAACCTAAACGCAGTTGATAAGAACTTTATTCATGAGGTCCAACAACATGCATTTCAAATTCATCTTTACAATATTAATAACGAGATGGATATGAAAAAAGCACTTAATTTAAAGGCTAATGGAGCTTTTACTAATACTCCCAACCTAGCCGTTGACCTACTTAAGCAATCTAATGAATAGTTTTAGTTATTTAATGCTTGTGCACATAGCTTCTTAAAGCTTGCTTCGAATTTTTCATTGTCTTCCTTTTGACGTTTTTTAGGACCTTTTAATCGGCCTCCAGCCTGCCTTATTTTTTTCGAAATATGGCGACTGTCTAAAAGCTGGTCTATATTATCAGGCGTGTACCAGCGTCCATTTTGATCAATTGCAAACCCTCGTTTCGCTAAAACCATTGCGGCAAGTCCATAATCTTGTGTAACGACGATATCTCCTTTTTGCACTTTATTTACAAGCACAAAATCCACCGCGTCTGCACCTTTCGATACCATGATCGTTTCTGCACCTTGTCTTTGCATATAATGAGCCGTATCACATAGCAATGTCACTTTTAATCCAAAATGCTGTGCTACCTCAATCGTTAAGTCTACTACTGGGCATCCATCTGCATCTACTAAAACACTCACCATCTCACGCACCTCATTTACCATTCGATATTTTCTCATTGTATACTATCGAGTACATTTAATGTACAAATGAGCAAGTTCCTACATAATTACCCAATCCGCCTTTTAAAAAAACGCCCAATAAAAATTGGACGTTTATTTCTTATATTCTCCTAAAATCTCTACCGCTTTTTCTGTTATGGACGTATCCACTGCTTTGTCAAAGTCCACATCTCCATCGATTGCACCATTTTCTTTGTAGGAATTGTATTGTTTCACAACATCATCTAAAAACATTTTCCCATCTGGATCTAACCCTGTTACAAATACTTTCTCCCATAGTGCCGGATCTTTTAAGGAAGTATGCTTTGTCATAATGTCGATTACTTCTTCTTTTCCTTCTCCTTTAATAAAGGCATCGTTATAGTCCCGAACTCCTTTTAAATAAGCCGTCATAAAGCGTAATGATACATTTTTTTCCTCACTCATAAATTGTGGAGAACCAAGTACCATTGCAATTTGTGATTCTGGCGCATAATCCGTCGTATCTCCAAAACGAACATGGAAACCATTTTCTATCCCTTGTGCTATTAACGGCTCAATTTGAAGTGCAGCATCAATGGAACCATTTTCAATTGCTCCAAGCATACTTCCAAAGTCTCCAAGCAGCACAAATTCTACATCGTCATTTGTTAAACCAGCGTGTTTAAGCATTTCCCAATAGATGTACTCATCAATCGAGTTTTTAGATGATACACCGATACGTTTTCCTTTAAAATCTTTGTATTCTTTAATTTCATCTTTCATTTGATTGCCAATAACAAATGAGAAATATGATTTCCCTGGTACATTATGCCCTTTGTCTGCAATAATTTTCACGTCAATCCCTTGAGCAATTGCATTGAAGAAAGAAGCTGTTGATACTCCTCCAGCAATATCTACATCACCAGATGCAAGAGCTGGTAGCATTTCATCACTATTCGCAAATTGTGCAAATTCTACTTCAATATTGTAGTCTTCAAAATATCCCTTTTCTTTCGCAATATAAAACCCTGCACCGGATGCTGCTCCATCTTCCGCAATAATAACTTTGACTTTCTTTTCGAGTGGAGCTAAATCACCTGAAGGATTATCTTTACTTACTTTGTCGTCCATCTTGCCCGTACCCTCATTATCCTTTGAACTACACGCACCTAATAAAAGAACAGCGGATGCGAATAGTAATAACCAACGTTTTTTCACAAACTTCCTCCTTTATCTTCTCGATTTCTGTACTTCTTGTTGTAAATGATTCCAAATAACAATAAATTGTTCCGCCATCTCGACATTTGCCCGAACTTGCTCCATCGTTCGTGGCCTTGGTACCGGAACAATTAATTCTTTTATGATTTCCCCTGGGTGTGCACTCATTAGCACAATTCGATCACTAAGTAACAAGGCCTCATCGATACTATGCGTAATAAATAGCACAGTCTTCTTTGTTTCAGACCAAATAGAAAGTAATTCTTCTTGCAAGATAAATTTATTTTGCTCATCTAACGCCGCAAACGGCTCATCCATAAGTAAAATTTCAGGATCATTTGCAAATGCTCTTGCAATACTAATTCGTTGCTTCATTCCACCAGATAGCTCTTTCGGATATAGTTTTGAAAATTTACTTAAACCTACTTTTTCCAAATAGTACGCTGTCTGTTTGCGAATAAAATCCTTTGGTAAATGTCGCATTTTGAGCCCAAATGCAACGTTCTCCTCCACTGTTAACCAAGGAATAACTCCTTTTTCTTGAAACACCATGGATTGTAAAGGTCGAACGTCTGATTCTGAGGAGATTGTGAACGTACCTGAGCTTGGTAATTCTAAGCCTGCCAGTATTCGTAATAAGGTTGTTTTTCCACACCCACTCGGTCCAACTAAACAGACAAATTCCCCTTCGTCTATTTGAAGGGACACATCCTTGACAGCTGTCACACTATTATTTTTCTTGTAAAATACTTTTGTTAAATTTTCAATAGAGATTTTAACAGAATTACTCATTTACTCACCTCCATGGGACAATTTTCTTTTGTAGCCCACGTAAGAAAAGGGAAAACAGAAACCCAAAAAAAGAAATAAGCACTAAGCCTACAAACATTTCTTTTAACATAAATGCTTTATAAGAGGTCCAGATTAAATACCCGATTCCTGAAGTGGCTCCCATCATTTCCGCAGCTACAATTGTTAAAAGTGCAATTGCCTGCCCCATTTGAATACCTTCTAGCATGACAGGAAGTGCGCCTGGAAATGCTATTTTAAGAAAAAAATCCTTTGGACTGGCACCGTAATTTTTTGCAACATCTAAATGTACTCTGTCTATATTCATCACGCCTGCTACAGTATTAATGACGACTGGGAAAAATACGCTACCTGCAATTGTTACTACTTTTGAAAAGTCTCCAATCCCAAAGAGAATAATAATGATAGGCATTAAAGCTAGTGTAGGTATTGGCATAAAAGCCATTACAATAGGAGATATAAAATGTCGAATTGGTGCGTACAACCCCATCAGTAACCCAATAATTACCCCCGGAATCACACCCAGTAGAAATCCAACTGCAATTCTATATAAAGAAACAGATATATGTGTCCATAACAAACCATTTGCTGCCAACTCGAGAAATGTAGATACTATTGCACTAGGCGGGGGGAAAAATCGAATATCGAGTATACCTGTTCGAGAACAAAACTCCCAAAGCAATAAAATGAATATAGGAGAGATAATGGTTAGTAGTTGTTTGGCTCTTTCTTTTACTTGTTGCTTCTTCCATTCCTGTTGTTCCGTTTCATAAGGATCGTAGAGTACGAGCCCTTTTTCATCGCGCATCTTTCACCACCTCTTGTAAAAATAATATGTCGTGTTGAGTAAATGTGTGAAAACCATATATTATTCATATTGACTTTTCTAGCAATATTTAGTAAGTTTATTAATATTTTGAGGAGGTGTAGAAATTGTCATTAAAAGAGTTAACGTCTAATAGAGAAACACCCTATTTTATTTTAAGTGTTATTTTTAGTTTGTTTGTATACATACTTGCAGTTGCATCTATATTTGGTATTGCAATTCTACTTATCTTATTGGCTGTTTTACTGTATGCAAATGCCATTATGCTAGGCTCCATTCGTGGGAATGGAATACGTATTAGTGAAAAACAATTTCCAGATGTCTATGAACGTGTTGTAGCTCTTTCCACTAAGATGAATTTAAAAAAAGTGCCGGATGTATTTGTGATTCACTCTGAAGGTGCGTTTAATGCATTCGCAACAAGATTCCTTGGAAGAAACATGGTTGTTATTTATTCGGAAGTTTTTGAACTTGCTAGAGAACAAGGAGATGCGGAGTTAGATTTTATCATTGCACATGAGCTTTCCCATGTGAAACGTAGACATGTATGGAAAAATATAATGATCATGCCAGCTCAATTTTTCCCTTTTCTTTCCCAAGCATATAGTCGTTCATGCGAGTATACTTGCGATCGGGAGGCTGCTTATTATATACAAGATGGAGTAGCAGCTAAACGAGCTCTCACCATTCTTGGAGTAGGGAAAAAACTATATGCAGAAGTGGACGAGAATGCCTATTTAGAACAAATTAATTCGGAGTCAAATGTTGCAGTATGGTTGAGTGAGGTACTATCAAGCCACCCACTTTTACCAAAACGAATTCAATCTGTTGGCAATTTTATGCGAGTGACTGGTACGCCTAGTTACTATTCAAACACAACAAAAATTGCATTAGGTATAGGTGCGTTACTCGGAATTTTCTTTGCAGTATATATGGGGGTTATTGCTCTTTTTGCGGCTGGGACATTCACTTATGCAAGTCTCTTTTCTGGGAGCGTTTTAGATGAAACCTTTTCTGATGAATCTGACATGTTTACAGATACTTCATATGAGCTAACGCCTTTAATGGAGGCAGTGGCGGATGCAGATGACACAAAAGTTCAAGAAATTGTTGCAAGTGGAGTAAACTTAGAAGAACAAGATGCTGAACAAACGACTGCGCTTCTTCTCGCTGTATATAATGGCTATACTTCTATAGCAGAAATTTTATTGGAGGCTGGAGCTGATCCTAATACTTCGGATCAATATTCAAACGCTTTAACTACTGCATTATATAGCGAAGACTATGAATTAGCAGCGTTACTGTATGAATTCGGTGCAGATCCAGCAGTTTTAGACCCTGAAGGTTATTCTGGCTATAACATTTTAGGCGTTGATAACGATGAAGACTTTTTAGCAATACTTAATAATGAATAACACGAAAAAGGGTGGGCCTCTACTAGAGGCCACTGAAAAACTTACGTTGTTAAAACAGTAAATTCTTTTTAAACAAAAATCCGGCACTTCCAGTTTGAACAGGAAGTGCCGGATTTCTTTGTCTATTTCTCCTCTTTTTCATTCAGTAATTTCAAAATCGGTTTCAGATTGAAATAACATCTAGGAGATTCCGTTGCAGGCGGACGCTTTCCGCGGGCGGTCCGTGAGCCTCCTCGTCGCAGGCTCCTGCGGGGTCTCACCTGGACGCGCTTTTCCCGCTGGAGTCGCCGCCTTCCACTCCAATCGTCATAAAATAAATACTCATTAAACTAAAAAGAGGCGTGTTTCTTTTATAATAATAGGAACTAATTTTGTAAAAGAAGCCATCGAAGATTACGAAACGCAATTAAGCTATTCAACAGATCCAGATGCCCGGTTACAATCCAGCACCCTTGCGGGTCTATTTGGCATGGAAATACAAGGTGCCACAACGATATTCGCCATCATCAAAAAGCGAGTTCTTGAACGAATTGTCGTTGAAGAACTCGCTAAGAAATGATAGCTTTTTCAGTGGGCCTCTACTAGGCTCACCCTTTTCTTATTTAATGACAAATTTTGTTTTGCTATACCCTTCTTTTAGCTTATCCACTTCTAAAATAGCTGGGATTGCCGCCTTTAGTTCTGCAACATGTGAAATGACACCAATCATTCTTCCTGATTTTTGTAAATCGATCAACGTATCAATAGCTTTATTTAGTGATTCCTCATCCAAAGAGCCAAACCCTTCATCGATAAACATCGTTTCAATTCGAATGCTCCCTTGGAAGCTTTGTATCACGTCCGCCATTCCAAGTGCTAGACAAAGTGATGCATTAAATTTTTCTCCTCCGGATAGTGTTTTTACATCTCTCATTTGCCCTGTGTA
Organism: Psychrobacillus sp. FSL H8-0483; assembly: GCF_038637725.1. NCBI lineage: Bacteria > Bacillati > Bacillota > Bacilli > Caryophanales > Bacillaceae > Psychrobacillus > Psychrobacillus sp. FSL H8-0483. Next base: position 118,957 of record NZ_CP152052.1, on the reverse strand, counting down.
AGCATCATAGACATCTAGGCCTAACCCACTCTGCTTCCCGTGCGTTTCTTGTCGTTCGCTTCTGACTAAGTAATACTGACCATTGGATAAATGTTTTAATCGCTCGTTCGCAGCGTGTATTATTTGCTCTAAGTATTCCATTTGTATAAATCGTTCAAACGATATTTTCAATTGATTTTGACCTCGCAGCATATCATACAGATCAATTATGCGGCTTAATTGCTGCTCCAATATAGAAATCCGAGTGCTTGCAGAAACAATCTTTTCTTCTAATTCGAGTCCCACTTTTGCATATTCTTTTGAGCTGTTCAGTACATTTAATGCCACTTCATAAGCGATTTTTAATTGAGATAACTCATCTTCTAAGGGAGTTAGCTCGACTTTTACATTATCCTTCAGCTGCTCTTGCGCTTCTGTTACTTGCTCTGTAAGTGTATGAAGAGCTTGCTTATATGCGTTACATAGTTCTTTTAGAGCGCTTCGATCTGTTTCCGACATTTTCGCCGCTATGTACAATTCCATCGTATCAAAGCCTGCTTTTGTTAATGCTCCAACAAATTGAGCATGTGCTTTTTCCCTCTTTTCACTTGCTTCCTGAGATGCAGTTGTAGCATGTTCTAGAGATAATATTGCTCTTGTAAAAGCTTCTGATACTAGCTTTTGTTGTTTTTGTGCTTCATCCCAAGCATTTTCTAATTCTTCTTTGTACTTCTTAGCTTCTATTAGTTGATCGTTTAACTCTTGTAAAGATGCAATATGTGCAGGTATAGAACTCTTTTTTGATTGGTATACCGCTTTTACTTGTTCAAACAAGTTTTTATGTTGTTGGTAGGAAGTTTCCAAACTGTTTTTTTCTTGCTCTAGTTTATCCATTTTTAAAAGGTTGGCTTTGTAAGGTTCTCTTAAAATAGCGAGTCTTTCTTTGTCTAATCGAAGTTTTGTTACTTCTTCTTCTAGTTTTTCGACATCCTCTTTTAGTTGATTTGCTTCTAGAGCAGTTACATGAAACTCTTCTAACTGAGCTTGCATCTTTTCGAAAGCTTCTTGTGCCGTTTCTTTTTTTGCACGAATCGTTAATAAACTCGACTCTTGCTGTGATAACTGTTTTTTAACATGCTGTAGTTCATCTTCATTAATCGTTAGATTATGCATGTTTGCACTTATTTCTTTGTGTTCCATACTTCCGCAAACCGGACAAGCCTCTCCAGCTATAAGTTTGGATGCAAGTATACTCGCCTGATTACTCATCCAATTGCTTTCTTTTAATCGATATATTTCCTGCATCTCCAGAAACAGCTTTTCTTGTAACGCTTCTTCTATTTTTAAAGAATGTAAAAGTCGTTCATTCGCGCTGAATTGTTGCATCATGTTATGTTGAGATTGTAAAATGGCAAGCTGTTGTACTTTATTGTCTAAAGGTTCTACCAGCGCTTCCAGCGTATCTACCTCTTCTTTTTGAGATGAACAGAATGCTTTTTCTTCTATAAACAGCTTTGTTTTAGATGTCACTTGTTTGTTTAGTTCCTCTGTATGTTTTTCATGTTCGAGCATGTCGTTTCTTTTCGTTTCCAACTCTTCAAATAAAGGTAGTAATGTATTTAACTGAATAAGTGCTTCTACACTTTTTTCCCGAGCTTCTTTTTTATTTGCTTCCATCGTATAAGAAACTTCGACTTGCCTTGCTGATTCTTCTGCCTCTAATACTGCTTCTTTTGCTATTTCGAGTAGCTTCGACTTATTACTTGCTTCCTGCTGGAGTTCAACATAGTAGTTTTCCACCGTTTCAATAGCGCTTGCTCGTTCAGCCTCGACTAGTCGGTGTTGCTTCCTGGCGTATTCTTCCGATTGTTCTTTTAAGTTATTAAGTCTCTGTTCTTTTATGTCTAGCTCTATAAATCGCTCATTTATCGTTTTTGCTTCGTGATAGGCCCCTAGTTTGCTTGCGTGTGTTCTATGCACTTCGTTGTAAGCAAGCTCGTCCAATTGAGTTTTCTCTTTATAGAAGCTTGTTTCTTCTTTTAATGCTTCTACAAGCTGAAAAGTATTATAGTTATCCGATTCAATCAGTTGAAAAAGGTTGGAATCTCTCCTTGGAAAGGAAGCAATAATCTGTTCGGTATAACTATGTCGAGTCGTTTCTTCCTTTTTCAGCTCAGCTTCTGCTATTTGCTTTTTATCTCTCAATCTCTCGCTAATCATTTTATATGGCTCTGTTTTAAAAATTTTGCGCAAAATAGCTTCCTTATTTTCTGTTTGAGAAGTTAATAATTTTCGAAACTCCCCTTGTGGAAGCATAACAATCTGACTGAACTGATCTTGTGTTAGCCCAATAATTTCTTCTACTTTTTTATTAATTTCCGAAACAATTTGTCTTTCGACTACAGGCACTTCGCCTGTTTCCTTCACTTCAAAAAATTCGTAGCGTTCTCCCGTTGCTCCCTTATTTCCTTTTTTCACATGGGAAAGCTGTCTTAAAATGCGATATCTGCGATTGTGTATCTCAAATATTAGCTCGACAGCAGTATGCGTCTCATCTGTGGCGAAATCACTTCGCATCATTTTAGTATCTCGTCGATCTTCGCCACTTCCCGATCCGTATAAGGCAAAACTAATTCCGTCAAAAATAGTTGTTTTCCCAGCCCCAGTTGCCCCGGAAATAACAAATAGACGATTATCTTTTAACTCTGTAAAATCAATTGTTTCGGTAAACTTATATGGCCCAAATGCAGTCATTTTCAGTTGGATCGGTTTCACGCATTGGCCCCTCCTTCCCGTTCCTCATGCATCATGCTTGTTAAAACCTCTTTAAATAATTTTTCCGTTTCTTCCGATGGTTCCTTTCCACTTACTTCTGTATAAAAAGATTGAAATAGCGTAAAATTGTCTATTTTTTTGCGACTCGATTGTTCCTTTTCTCTTCCTTGTACTGCTGATTGAAAAACCTTTCTTTCTACATGCATCGCATTTGGATAAACAGTTCGAACTTGTTCCATTGGAGATAAAATCGGTGTCTCATCGATTAATTTAACAAATACATAGTCTTCACTCACAGGCTGTTTTAGTATTTCTTGCATATAACCTTCTACCGTTCGCATGTCTCGATTGGGAGAGAGCAATCTTTTCTCTACAGTAATATTGCCTTCTTCATCTAGTTCAACCATTAAAAATCCTTTTTTATGATGTTCTTCGGAAATGGAGTACTTTAAAGGAGATCCAGCATATTGAATCTTTTCGTTTAAGACATAGTGCGCCTGGTGTAAGTGCCCTAGTGCTGTGTAATGAAAGTTCTTGAAAAGTGCAGCATCTACATACTCTGCTCCTCCAATCGCAAGCGGTCGCTCGGATTCACTAGTGTTTTCTTCTTCTTGTCCATGAGGAGTAACAAATGCATGTCCAATAAATACATGTCTTTTGGTAGCATCCATTTTATCGTTAATTTCTTCTACAATTCTTTTCATTGCTTGGTTATGAGTGGTGATCGTTTCATCTTCTAATATATAACGGACTTGAGAAGGATCTGCGTAGGGTACAAGATGGAAATGTACTTCTCCATACTCGTCATTTAATACGACTGATTTTAGTTCTTTATTTAACTGGCCAACAATATGTAATCCTGTTTCTTTCATTAGATTACTTCCAAAATTTAAGCGTCCGGGACTATCGTGATTTCCTGCAATACTTAAAACAGGTGTTTGACGCTTTAAGACTATTTCCGCTAATAAATCATCTAATAAATTTACAGCTTCCGTCGGCGGTACTGCTCGATCGTACAAATCCCCTGCAATCACTACTGCATCTGGTTTTTCTAGATCAATTGCTTCTAAAAATTGATTGAAAACAAATCGTTGTTCCTCTGTCATATATATACCTTGCACGAGTTTTCCTAAATGCCAGTCTGCTGTATGAAAAAATTTCAATCGAAAATCTCCTTTCGTATCTCATTATGATTATTTTAACATTAGAAAGAGTTAGTAAATTAAGGAATTACTAAAAATTCAGTGCACCATATTTATTGACATGGTATTATGTTTGTTAAAGGAGGATGGTTAGGTTATGTCAACAGAAGCTTATCAACTTACAGCCATCATAATTTATATGGTTGCAATGCTAGTCATTGGCTGGTATTCGTACAGAAAGACGTCAAATTTAACAGACTATATGCTCGGTGGGCGCTCACTAGGTCCTGCTGTAACTGCATTAAGTGCAGGTGCTGCAGATATGTCTGGTTGGTTATTGATGGGATTACCTGGAGCTATTTATCTTTCAGGAATGGGACAAGCTTGGATCGCAATCGGTCTTACAATTGGTGCTTACTGTAACTGGTTATTTGTTGCACCAAGACTACGTGTGTACACACAAGTATCAAATGATTCCATTACAATTCCAAGTTATTTAGAAAGTCGTTTAAAACAGTCATCTCGTTTATTACGTGTGGCATCAGGTTTAATTATTTTGTTATTCTTCACATTTTATGTATCTTCTGGAATGGTAGCAGGTGGAGTTTTCTTTGAAAGCTCATTTGGTCTAGATTATCATACAGGTCTTTTAGTTGTTTCCGGTGTAGTAGTTGCATATACACTTTTTGGAGGTTTCTTAGCGGTAAGTTATACCGATTTCCTTCAAGGTCTACTAATGTTCCTTGCACTTATTGCCGTACCTATCTTTGGTTTGTTCATGACAGGTGGTATAGGTGAAACGATAGATTCCATTAAAGAGGTGAATCCAACTCACTTAAGTCTATTTGCAGGAACAACTGTATTAGGTGTTATTTCTACACTAGCTTGGGGTCTTGGCTACTTTGGTCAACCACATATTATTGTACGCTTTATGGCAATTAGTTCTGTTAAAGAAACAAAACAAGCTCGTCGTATCGGTATTGGTTGGATGATGTTAAGTCTTGGTGGAGCAATTGCTACTGCTTTAGTTGGGGTTGCTTACTATCAACAAAATCCTGATCTTTCTTTAACAAGTCCTGAAGCTGTGTTTATCGCACTTGGACAAATTATTTTCCATCCATTTATCGGAGGTCTTATGCTTGCTGCTGTTCTTGCTGCTGTTATGAGTACGATTTCTTCTCAATTAATCGTAACATCATCTGCTTTAGTTGAGGACTTATACAAAGCAATTATTAAAACAGATGCATCCGATAAAACATACGTGAACTTAGGTCGACTAGCTGTACTATTAGTTTCTATTCTTGCTGCTGCTTTAGCTTGGAGAGAAAACGACACAATCTTGAAACTAGTGTCATTTGCATGGGCTGGTTTCGGTGCTTCTTTCGGACCAACTATTTTACTTTCACTTTATTGGAAGAAGATCACTTCAGCTGGTGCACTTTCAGGTATGATTGTAGGGGCAATAACAGTAGTTGTTTGGGGATCTATCGATTCTCTCACAAGCACATTGTATGAAATCGTTCCTGGTTTTGCACTTGCTTTAATCACTACGGTTGTTGTCAGTCTAATGACATATAAACCTAATGCAGAAATCGAAAAAGAATTCGATGAAACTGTTCGCTTATTAAATGAAGAACGTAAATAAATTGTTATAGAAAGCTGACCTATTCACTTGGTCAGCTTTTTTTTGTTCTCTTCTATCCTATATGACCTATATGATATTTGTCATACTTATGACTTGACGTTTATGTCTACTCCTAATACCAGCATTTCTATATAGTTAGGGTAATGAGTCTGTTTAGGAGGAATAATAATGAGCAGAGAAAAAACGCTTGAATTACGTAAAAATGTAAAAAAATTTGAAAACTCTGAGTTAAAAAAGAGTATCTTTCAAATTATTAATACGATTCCACCCTTTTTTATCCTTTGGTTCTTAGCTTACTTAAGTTTGGACGTTTCCGTATGGTTAACGGTAGGTCTATCTATAATCGCAGCGGGATTTGTCGTTCGTATTTTCATTATTTTTCATGATTGCACGCACGGGTCTTTCTTTAAAAATAAAAAAGCCAATAATATTACAGGTACAGTTACTGGGATTATTACATTATTTGCTTATGAAAAGTGGAAACGTGAACATAACATCCACCATGCTACAAGTGGTAATCTAGACAAGCGTGGAGTTGGCGACATTTGGATGATGACGGTGGAAGAATACGTAGAAGCATCTCCAATGAAACGTCTTTCTTACCGATTGTATCGTAACCCAATCGTTATGTTTGGATTTGGGCCAGCATTATTGTTTTTAGTAAGCAATCGAGTTAACAATAAAGATGCTCGACCAAAAGAACGTAACAACACCTATTTTATAAATATTTCGGTACTTGTTCTTTATTCGTTGATGATTTGGTTGATTGGTTGGCAAGCATTTGCAATCATTCAAGGAACTATTCTTTTCGTGGCTGGTTCACTAGGAATTTGGTTATTCTATGTACAACATCAATTTGAAGATTCTTATTTTGAAGATGAAGCAGAATGGGATTATGTAAAAGCTGCTGTTGAAGGAAGTTCTTATTATAAGTTACCACGGGTTTTACAATGGGTAACTGGAAATATCGGCTTCCACCATGTGCATCACTTAAGTCCTCGGGTTCCTAACTACAACCTGGAAAAAGCACATGAATCGACGCCACCTTTACAAAAGGCGACAACGATTAATCTTCGTACAAGCTTACAATCTATTCACTTCCGTTTATTTGACGAAAAAAACAAAAACTTTGTAAGCTTTAAAGAAATTAAGCATTTACTGAAAAACTCAAAAGATGCGGTTAAATTAAATGCAAAGAGCTCAACTTTTGAAGGAAAATAAGCTACAACAAGAACCATTCCAATGTAATTAGGGATGGTTTTTGCTTTATAATGAAGAAAAGCATAATTGTTTAAGAGAGGTGAAGTAATTGCCAAAGTGGTATCAGATTTTCCCTAAATATCCGTGGTTAAGTATATATGCATGGATTGTTTTTTGTATATTTCCTTTCTTTTTTATCTTCCGGTCTACTGGTCCTCTAGAAATTGTCATTGGACTAGTTTTAACTTTATTGTTTTTTATTGCATACCGATTATCGTTCATCTCTAACGGCTTGCTCTTATATATTAGTGTTTTTGTCGAAATAGCCATCAGTGTGACAATGACTTTTCTGTACGGTTATATATACTTTGCTATTTTTTTATCCTTTTTTATTGGAAATATACAACGAAAAGTAAGCTTTTTTGTTATTTATAGTATCCATTTATTAGTTACCATTGTCGCAATAATTTTTGGTTTCCTTACGCAAATGGAATTATTTCTTTCCCATTTACCATTTCTCATTATTTGCTTGATTGGTGTAATCTTACTGCCATTTAACACATATAACAGAAATCAGAGGGAAATGCTGGAAGGTCAATTAGAAGATGCACAAAAACGAATTTCTCAATATATCATAATTGAAGAACGAGAAAGAATCGCACGAGACTTGCATGATACGCTGGGGCAGAAGCTTTCTCTTATTGGCTTGAAAAGTGATTTAGCTGGTAGATTGATTGAAAAAAATCCGGAAGCGGCCAAAAATGAAATCCATGATATTAACCAAACGGCCAGATCTGTTTTAAAAGAGGTTCGTGAACTAGTTACTAATATGCGTGGAACTAAGTTGGAAGATGAACTCTTTCGCATTAAACAGATTTTACATGCAGCGCAAATTACATGTAAAATTAGCGGTTCACCCAAACTTTTAAAAACTCCACTCCTCGTCGAAAATATGCTTAGTATGTGTCTAAAAGAAGCGGTCACTAATGTAGTGAAACATAGTGGCGCAACTTCTTGTTCTATTTCAATAAAACAATCAGCTAAGGAAACATTAATAAAAGTGTATGACAATGGGGTTGGCATTGATGAGAGAAAAGACTGGTCAAAAGGCCACGGTATTCGAGGAATAAAAGAAAGATTAGAATTTGTAAATGGAAGTTTAGATATTTATTCAAAAAACGGCACAATCGTTAATATACATGTTCCTAATGTGATTCAACAAACAAGTCAGGGGGAATAAACATGATACGAATCGTCATTGCAGAAGATCAACGAATGGTCCTTGGGGCTCTAGGGTCTCTTCTAGATTTAGAAGAAGATATGGAAGTGGTAGGGAAAGCTAATAACGGGGAGGAAGCTCTTCATTTAATTCAGCAGCTGCAACCTGATATATGTATTATGGATATTGAAATGCCTGTAAAAAGTGGCTTAGATGCTGCAGAAGAGTTAAAGGAAGATGCATGTAAAGTAATTATTTTAACCACCTTTGCTCGGTCTGGTTATTTCGAACGAGCACGCAAAGCTGGCGTAAATGGATACTTGCTGAAAGATAGTCCGAGCGAAGAACTTGCGAATTCTATTCGTATTATTATGGATGGTCGACGTATTTATGCTCCTGAGCTAGTTGATATTGCATTCGAAGAGGAAAATCCTTTAACGGAGCGCGAAAGCCAAGTGCTGGAGTTAATCGCAGATGGGAAAAACACGAAGGAAATTGCTAGTGAACTATACATTACGACTGGTACTGTGCGTAACTATATTTCCGTTATCTTGGACAAATTAGATGTAGGGAATCGAATTGAAGCCATCTCTCGATTTAAAGAAAAAGGCTGGTTTAAATAATTGTCTACACTGGGGCTGTCCCTAAAGTCATACATTGACTGAGAGATAGTCCCTTTTCCAATGTATTGATTTCCGTTCCAGACGGACGCTTTCCGCGGGCATGGCTTCAGTCTCCTCGTCGCTTTCGCTCCTGCGGGGCCTTCAGCTCACGCTATTCCCGCTGGAGTCGCCGTCTTCCACTACAATCAATTGCCTACAAAAAATAGCAGTTTAATAAAAAGTATACAACAAACAGGTGTAGAAAAAGACTCGTTTTTCTACACCTGCTTCAATTTATGGGCTTATTGGATAGCCCTTTTTTTATTTCCAGTAAATTTTATTTGTTGTAAGAATATATATAGGGTAATGGCATGAAAACAGACAAAGAGTTTTTCTAGAAAGGTGATAAGGATGAAAAAGAGAAGTAAAGTTTTCCTTACTATTATTGCAGCTGCTGTAACCATCCTTTTATTCTTTAACATTCAAACAGATGCAGGGGTGTCATTTATTCAACAAATGAAAGATATATTTATACCTGAGAAACAAATAACACAAAGTATTGAAGGAACCGAGGAAATAACAGCAGTTGTATTGCAAGAAGGTAAAGATGCAGAGTATGTGATTTATATCGATGAAGAACGATACAAACTCATTAAAGGAGAAAATTCCGATATTATTACGACTAAAGAGCCACTAGAAGAAAGATATCCAGAAGTTTCGATGGAAATTGAACAATTTAAGGATATTGCTCCGGAAGAAATGATCGATACTTTAGAATCGGAACTTGCTGCTGAATATACAAAAGTAACAGAAATAGAGGCTGTTACAGAACCATTAGCAGGCTTTAAGCTGCATGGTATTAGCGGCTCCGAGTGGAATAGCCCTGTCACAAATGTCTACGTAGTAGACAATAAAAACGGTGGAAGCTTTGTCATAACGGAAAAGTACTTCCTAGAAGCAGCTGAAGGTCACGGAGCAAGATTTTATGCAATGCTACAACAGTTTGAAATTGTAGAATAAATTTCCCTCTCCTTTAATGAAACTTAGGCAAAGGTTCAGAATAAAAAGTACGATTTGATCAAAAAATAATAATGGCTAGTACCTTGCCCCCTACAAAATTGGGGGCATTCTATATACTTTTTAATGTTACAACAATTATTTCTGGTGTATTAAACACCCTTATAGGCATAATACTATTCCCTAATCCCCTATTTACTATCATGTTTGTTTCATTTTCGGTATACACTCCTGCGGTATACATTGGAAATAGACCTTGTCCCGGTGCTACTAGTCCGCCTAACCCTGGAATTCGAAATTGTCCCCCATGTGCATGTCCTGTAAAAATAACATCCATTCCACTATCTACATAATCTTGAAACGTTTCTGGGCGATGTGAAAGCACTAATGTGAAAATATCATTTTTATCAAATTTACTTAATGCATCGGGAACTGCTATGCCGTTTAATGGATCTTCAATTCCAATAATGCGTATTTGCTGTCCATCTTTTTTTATTATTCTTTCATCATTTGCTAGTACGGTGACACCCAAATCTGATAAGGAAGCCTTTATATGGTCTACATCGTTTGTAGCAATTTCGTGATTTCCTGTTACATAGTAAACTGGTGCAAGTGATATAACCTGCTCCACTACATCTAAACTATTTTGTAAATTAAATCGATTACTGTCGATCAGATCCCCTGTAATAAAAATAAGATCAGGATCAGCTTTTTTTATCTTTTCTACAAGCTTTGCTTGATTTTCTCCAAATGTAGCATCATGTAGGTCCGAAATTTGTACAATCTTCATGCCGTTAAAATTAGATGGAATCCTTTCTGCCTCTAACGATATCTCGGTTGTTTTAATACGTACATTTCCTAGATAAAGTACGAGAGCAACTGCAAGTAATAAAACTATCCATTTCTTCATTGAAATTCTCCTAAATTATATATGTCAAGTTGGGCTCATGATACCTACTCTAAAACCAATGTGTTCATTCTTAAACAGCTCGTTTACGACGAATAAAGCCGTATCTCCCGTAGTACTTTTAACCGCTCCAATCGGTAGCATATCTCGTTCAATTGTATATGCGTTTGTTGCAGCCCCGGTAGGCAGATAAGTAGGACAAACCATTGTCCAATCTAATGATGACACTCTTAACATATCATACACTTTATGATGCTCTTTTGCTGCAGTTGTCGATTTACGTTTTGATTCCGATGATTGATATCGAAGCAATTTTGGTTCTACTCGACTAGCTAATATACCACCAGTACCAATAGTAACGATTCGTTTAATATTTTGTTTCTTCATAATAGAAATAATATGTGCTATCGCCTCAGTTAATACAGTCGATTGATCTGTACCAAGAGCACTCACCACTGCATCTGTACCTTCTAACGTTTTTTCTACATCTAAAGATACACGTGCATCCCCTTTTAAGATGATTAAACTAGGATGTGGTACCACTTTTTCTGAATTTCTAACGAGCACCGTCACTTGGTGACCATTTTCTAATAGTAAAGAGAGTATGTCGCTCCCTACACGACCAGTTGCCCCTAATAATGAAATATGCATCTTCACCACTCCTTTTTTATTATTATAACAATAAAAAAAGCACTCCCGTTATAAACAGGAATGCTTTCAAATGTCGATAAATGTTATTTCCCGGGAAATAACATTTAATATGAACTTAATGAAAAAATAAATGCGAAAATAACACCATAAAAAATAATGATAAGTACAATACTAATAGCCATCCAAATTAAGGATGCACGTGCATAATTACGTCGTGGGTCTGGATTTCCAAATCCCCATATGAATAGCATTACGATGTTCACAATTGGTATGATCATAATAAGCATCGTAAGAACCCACTCACCTACGGACATATCCTTTGCAGCCTTTTGTAAATTACCTTGAAATTCCTGAGGTTGCTCTTTTTCATAAGATTCCATTTTCTTTCCCTCTCTTCCATTATACTTGACATTTTCATGTCTAGTTATATTTTACTTTAAAATATGGAAGAAATGTCTTATTTTTTTAAAAAATTCCCGCAATTTATTTTACTTTCATCATACTCGTAGGCGTAACGATGCCTATGAGTTTTTTATTTGGCTTACCGTCTTCTGTTATAAGAAGTGCTTCTAAACGTTTCCCTCTCGTAATTGCAACATTAAAAATCTCTAATGCTTCATATACAGATGCATGTTGACCTATAAATTGATGATTCTCTCTGCTATGTTCATGTGCTAGAATTTCTCCTAAGGTAGTCTTCTTTCTGGAAAAGGTCTCTGAATCCACTGTGCTTGCCATCCACATAGTTATCCCTACAGGTGTTATGAGTCCTTTAAATTCTGAACCATCATATACAGGAAACTGATTGTATTTTTTATCCTGAATAACCTTTAATGCATAGCTTAAGGAATCAGTTCTTTGGAAAGTCGTAACATTTGTTTTAAACATTTCCCCAACGGTTACCGGTGTATTTAGTTCCGCTTCTATCTCTTCTATCTTCCGTACAACCTCATCATGTGGCTCTGCAATTGCATACTCCGTCGAGGTGCGATGATGAACAATAGCATTTCTTAGATCACCGTATTCTCGTAAGTCAGCTTCATACCTTCTAATAATGGCATTCTTTTTTTTCGCCATTTCAATTAAACGGAAAAATGATAAATGATCCTGTGCACCACTAATTTCCTTCATCAAGTGATCAATCCGATTATATGATATAATAAATCGATCTGAATTGCGAATGGTCATCTCTTCTCACCTCTGGTTGAGTATTTATTATATCTTCGTCTTCGAAACGTTCTTTTTAACAAAGTAAATTGCACTAGCCAAAAGTATAACTATAGCCAATAAAGTAACAATTATACTCCAAACGAACGGAGTCTTATCAACTCCACCGTTTAATACGACTCCTGCATACATCGGAAGCTTCCAAGGAGAAATAGTCCAATACGTACCTAGTACAGCATCGATCAGCTGCACTATCAAAACAAGTACAAGTGATACAGCAGAAGCAATGCCTGTCGAAAATGCTGCACTTGCAAATAAAACAATACTAATAACAAATAGCAGCCAAATTATATAAGTTCCAAGAAATCCTATAAACGCACTTGCATCTACTGCTCCAAAAAGGACAGACGTATAATATAAATTCGCTAACAATCCAAGTAATACACTGCCAATCACTAATATGCACATGATAACTAATTTACTATACACATAGCTTGAATAAGCTATAGGACGAACGTATAGTAACGTTGCTGAACCATTTTTCCGTTCCCTTGCGATGATACCGGCGAATCCAAGTGTTACAACGAGCATCCCGATAAATTGATACTGGCCTATGGTCGACATGACTATTTGCTCTGGAGTAAATTCTGGTAACTGAAAAACTGCTCCTTCTGGCATATTGCCTACTGCATTTAATATTTGAGGTAGATAGTAATTCATTAATGGCTCCGATATACCAAACAAGACAAACACTAAAGGTATCCATAGTATTTTAAAATTCCGTACATTCTCGCGCCATTCTTTTTGAAATATGACTGTAAAATTATTCATCCTTATTCACCACCTGCAAAAAGATTTCTTCTAAACTAGCGGATGCGCGCTCTACCTTCGACAAACTTAAATTGCAATTCGCAAGTACCTGTAAAACTTCCTGCATCATCGGTTTTGCATCTTCTAGATGAATAAAGGCAATCGGACCTTCTTGCATAGCAGGCCATGGGGAAGTTTCTACAAATTGTGCCGCTTCGTTACTATTTGAAAAGTACATTTTGTACATAGGATTTGCATATTTTTCTCGCACTTCTCTCATAGAACCTTGCTCCACTAACTTCCCTTTTCGTAAAAACAATAATTGATCCGTCATTTCTTCAGCATCATTTAAAATATGAGTCGAATACAATATAGTCGTCGATGCCTGCAATTCTTTCAGTAAGTTCATAATTTCACGTCTACCTATTGGATCTAAAGCAGACACCGGTTCATCCAGCAGAAGTAGTAAGGGCTTATGCACAATTGCTTGTGCTAGACCTAAGCGTTGTCTCATTCCCCCAGAAAATGTACCTGTCTTTTTATTTTTTGCATCTCCCAGACCTACAAATTCCAGTGTCTTTTCTGCTTCTAGTTTTGCCATCTTAGGATCTACTCCACTTAACTTCGCAGCCATTTCTGTATATTCAAGTGCTGTTAGCCAGGAATAAAACTGAGGATATTGCGGAAGGAAACCGATTTCTTTTCGGATATCGCCTGTAATCTCCCCATCCATTATAATTGTTCCATTCGTTTGTTTTAGTAATCCAGCGAGCATGGACAAAGTAGTAGTCTTCCCTGCTCCATTTGGACCGATTAGTGCAGTTGCCGTGTTTTTAAGTAACGAAAAAGTGACATTATCTACAGCTTTTTCTATTCCATATTCTTTTGTTAGTCCTTGCATATGAAGTAATGTATTCATTCATTCCGTCTCCCAACGATGAAGTATATAATTGGTCCAATCATATTCCCCAAAATAATGATAATGGCCCATAACCATTTCGGACCGTTTGTTTTTGCTACCCGAACTAAGTCAATAATAGCTACCAACATTAAAATAAGTTGGATGATTATTAATGGCAATATAAGCATCCACGGTATTGATTCAAACCCCATTGTCATTCCCCCTTTGTAGTTACTTCTATTCTACTACATATAGAACAGAAAAGTTTCAATTTTTTTTTATGTTATAATAAAAAAATTGGAAGGTGAATAATTAATGGAAGTTATAATTAGAAATGCACGTAAAGAAGATGCTCAAGCAGCTGTTCCACTTATTATGGAAGCTATAGGCGATATCTCCATGCAAATGACTGGAGAAACGAAAGAAGCGAATATTAAGAAGGAATTTGTGCAATTATTTATTAGAACGGATAATAGACATTCCTATTTAAATACCTATATTGCTGAAATGGAAGGAAAGGTCGCAGGAGTTCTTGTATTTTATTCCGCAGAGCAAGCTGTTACACTCGATGCCAACTTAGAAAAATATCTCTCCACCAAAAAAGGAACTTCTGTCCATATTGATTTAGAAACATTGCCTGGTGAGTGGTATATAGATACAGTAGTTGTAGATCCTACATATCGAGGGCATGGTATTGGAACGAAACTTTTAGCATACTCCGAACAGTTAGTTAAAGATATTGGTGGGGGAAAACTATCTTTAAATGTAGAAATAGAAAAAGAAGCTGCAATTCGCTTGTATAATAGGCTAGGATTTGATATCGTATGTCCTTGGACAATTATTGGCGAGCCATTTCATCATATGGTGAAGACGGTATACGCTGATTAAAGGAGAAACGCATATGAAATTATGGATTTACCCCCTTATGGTTGTTTTTGCAGCCAGCTGTTATGGGACTTTATCAACGATGGTGAAACTTGCTATTGCGGACGGCTATTCAGCCTCTGAAGCGGTTGCGAGTCAATATATAGTAGGTTTTCTTTTAGCTTTCATTATCTATCTAGTGACGCAACGGAAACTTCCACGTTTATATGGGGGAGGTAAAATTGTTTTATTAGCAGGTATCTTTACAGGTACGACAGGGATCGTTTATGGACAAGCGCTTATCTACTTACCTGCTTCTTTAGCGGTCGTATTGCTATTCCAATTCACATGGATTGGTACGCTCATCGATTGTATTATAAGAAGAAGATTGCCGACTAGACCGGAAGTTATTTCGCTTATTATTTTATTTATCGGAACGATTTTGGCTGCTGGTGTTCTTGATGTCGATTTAAGTGGTATTGACTGGAGAGGTTGGGTTTATGGGTTTGCAGCTGCAGTGTCATTCTCTCTTAATATGAATGCCAATACAAAGCAAGTGGAGGGAATGAATACTACGACTCGCCTATTATTTGTTTCTTTCATAGCAATGCTCATGATTTCCATCTTTCAAAGCCCTGAAATTGTTTGGAACGGGAAATTATTTACGGAATCCCTTTTATTCTATGGACTAGCTCTTGGATTACTAGGTATCATTATTCCAATTTATTTTTTCGTAATTGCTGTGCCAAAAGTTGGAGGCGCTGTTTCTTCTATATTAAGTGCTATGGAATTGCCAGTTGCCGTAATTGTTTCGGTACTTGTGTTAAACGAAGCATTATCATGGCTACAAATTTTAGGGATTATCGTTATTTTAATTGGTATGTGTATCCCGACGCTTGCTACCATTTCGAAGAATAAAAAACGGAAAACCGCTTCATAACTTACTTGGCAAAATATTAAACAACAAAAAGAGTCTAATTCATACTAGAATTTGGACTCTTTTTGCGCTTTAGATGTTACACATAGATAGAAAAGTCAGTAATCCCAGCATAAGGAATTTTGTTCTTAATCTTTTCCTCCAAATCCAACATAGTATACTTTTGCCATTCTTCCAAATTGTTTTTATCCCATTTCCGAGTAAATAGCTGGTATAAAAAGATTTCCCTCAGTTTCAGGAATATTGGGATTTGCTCTACAATGTCCTCATGGAGCAAATTTTCCGCTTGATAACCCGCAAGAAAATGGTTCATAAATGTCTGAGGAAAAGCTTTTGTATCACCATTGTAAGAGCTATGTTGCCAATATGCATGATAGAAGGCCACTGCTATATCTTGCGCATACCAATTAAATGCACAGTCATCAAAATCAATCGTAGTAATAGTACCATCGTTTGTAATGATTAGATTCCCTTGATGAAAGTCATTATGAATCAGACCAAATGTGCTTTCTATGCTATCAAACGCACACAGGCTTTGCATCAACCTGTCGTAACGATCCCTTAACCATGAGGATAAGTTTGCCCTAATACCAAACACATCAGTATTCTCAACCGTCCAAACAGGTCGATGTATTTCTTCTACCTTGAACCTTTTAGATAGAGCATGCATCCTTCCTAATGTCTTTCCCCATTGTTCAAATACTTTTTCATTCCAATGTAATACGTTTGTCACATCCATCATATCGCCCTTAACAAACCCGAAATACGCCCTCACCCGCCCGTTTTCATCTTCCAAATGCATTTCTGGCTTGGGAACAGCAACCTCTTGTTCGTATAGGAAATTCATCCATTCAATTTCCTGTAAAACCATTTCCTTCGTTTTTCCAGCATTAGACATTCTAACTACTTTTCCTTTTTCCTCAATGTAAAAAACTTCGTTATGAAACCCTCCATCTAGTCGGACACGAATTTCTCTCATCCCATTTCCCCCTATAACAAAAACGCTGAACTCCAAAAAGTTCAGCATTTTATATTCAACTATCCATTCATTTTGCACGTTCTTGCAAGAAATCGACTATGCCATCTATTAAACCTTTCGCTAATGGAAGATCGGGATTGGAATAGGTAGCGACATTTCCTTCTCGATCCGCAGGTGCTTCCTTCAATACATGGTTCATCTTATCAACAATGAGTAAATCTGAATCTTTTTTTACTTGATGTAATAGCTCTGCATCCTTTACAGGGACCTGAATATCTAAATTCCCGTTCACTAGGAGTACTGGTCCATTTAACTTTTGCAGTTGTTCAGCCGGGTCATATTGTAGCCAAGATATCACATATGGTTGAACCGATGAGCGGAATAAACTTTGCAATTCCTGACTTACTGTTTGCACTTGCTCACCTTGTTTTAATTTTTCAAGAATCTTCGTAGATTCTTCCATTAGGTTTGCAGGAAGTTGTGCTTCGAGCTGTTCCAGAAGTACCTGATCAATAGGTCTTCCAGCTCCAGCAATGGAGATGAACACATCTGCATCCGCTTTTTGACTAGCTACCATTCCAATTAACGATCCTTCACTGTGTCCGATTATTCCAACCTTCGAAAAGCGTTCATCATCCTTTGCAAATTGGACCCATGCAGCCGCATCATCAATGTATTGGTCAAATCGCAAATCTTCTTCCTTGCCAGCTAAGCTTGCATTTTTTCCAACACCACGCTTGTCGTAACGGATACTTGCCACGCCTTCTGTAGCTAAATCTTCAGCAAGCATTTTCAAACTATTGTTTTTACCAGGCAACGCTATTGAGTTTCCGTTTCTGTCAGTAGGACCAGAGCCAGCAATAATGACCATAAGAGGAAAAGGTCCCTCACCTTGAGGAATTTCCAGTTGACCAGACATCGTTCCATTCCCTACTTTCACCTCAACCAAACGATCTTCTTCTATTTCTTCCTCTTTACTTCCCTTCAGCAATTCAAAAGGGAAAGCCTCCCCTTGTTGAGTAAATGTTCCTGAAATTTTTTCTTGTTCCATTTTACCGTTAAATGTAAGTTTCTGTCCTTGAATATTCATATTAAAGAGTATGTCCGATTCGTTTAATTTCACATTTGTTAGTGGATAATTGCTTAATCCTTGTACTGGAATACTAATCGTCCCTTTGTCCGCTTCAAATTCAATGATAATTGGCAGTGGTTGATCGGGAATTTTAATGGACCCCTCCCATACTCCCTCTATGTCTTTTAATGAATCCACCTCTGACGCCCCCTCTTTTTCCTTACTACACGCAGTAAGCAATAAAAAAATAATTGCTATTAAAGAAAAAACAATTTGTAATCTCCTCATACAAACGCCTCCACTTCTGTTCTACTTATAGTATAACAAAGGCCAATTGAAGAGTAAAGACTGGTGATCTCTATTTTTAGTGGTAGTTGGGGTATATTACTTTTTTAATATTGATAACCAAGATCTTTTTTGATTAACAGAATAACGATTGAATATAATTACTGCCGGGTCTTAACTATCTTTATACTGCAATACACCTTTAATATAAAAAAGATAGAATCGCAGATTAATTCGCGATTCTATCTTTTTCCACTTTAAAGGTCACTAAAACAAATATAGCAAAACTGATCAACAATATCGTACCACCTACAATATACACGATTAACGCAACGGTCTCATTTATTTGGAAAGGGTGTATGAACTGTAAATACATACCTAATGTCAATCCGACTGCTCCAATAATAGCAGACCAACCATGAATTGCTACTAACTTAGGCGACTTAATCTTATATAACTTATAAAACAGCCCATAAACAAATAACGACAACCAGCCAACCAATAAAATGTGCGCATGAATAGGTCGTAACGCATATGATCCTGCTCCTGCCATATGGGAACCTAAATAAGCTCCTAACAAACCAAATAATGCTCCTACTCGTATTAACCGTAAACTCCACTTTTGTTGCATAATATTCATTTCCTCCTTATTTTTCTTATACTCTCTACTTTAGTTATACTATACATGCAGAAAATGAACTGAAAATGAACTAATCATTACAATTCTTATTATAACTTTTTCTTTTTCTAAATAAATTGTTATTTTGTTTTACTATGAATTGCAATCAAACGGAAATCACCGCGTCCAAGTCAAATTCACACATATTCGCAACGATAAAAAATACATCAAAAAAGCCGCTACCGATTTCTCGGTAACGACTTCTTGGTGCCCAGCGACGTCCTACTCTTGCAGGGGGAAACCCCCAACTACCATCGGCGCTGAAGAGCTTAACTTCCGTGTTCGGTATGGGAACGGGTGTGACCTCTTCGCCATCATCACTAGACCTTGAGTTGTTCACTCAAAACTGGATAAAAGACATTGAATTCTTCAAATTCTATTTTGGTTAAGTCCTCGATCGATTAGTATTCGTCAGCTGCACGTGTCGCCACGCTTCCACCCCGAACCTATCTACCTCATCGTCTTTGAGGGATCTTACTTACTTGCGTAATGGGAAATCTCATCTTGAGGGGGGCTTCGTGCTTAGATGCTTTCAGCACTTATCCCGTCCACACATAGCTACCCAGCGATGCTCTTGGCAGAACAACTGGTACACCAGCGGTGTGTCCATCCCGGTCCTCTCGTACTAAGGACAGCTCCTCTCAAATTTCCTACGCCCACGACGGATAGGGACCGAACTGTCTCACGACGTTCTGAACCCAGCTCGCGTACCGCTTTAATGGGCGAACAGCCCAACCCTTGGGACCGACTACAGCCCCAGGATGCGATGAGCCGACATCGAGGTGCCAAACCTCCCCGTCGATGTGGACTCTTGGGGGAGATAAGCCTGTTATCCCCGGGGTAGCTTTTATCCGTTGAGCGATGGCCCTTCCATGCGGAACCACCGGATCACTAAGCCCGTCTTTCGACCCTGCTCGACTTGTAGGTCTCGCAGTCAAGCTCCCTTCTGCCTTTACACTCTTCGAATGATTTCCAACCATTCTGAGGGAACCTTTGGGCGCCTCCGTTACACTTTAGGAGGCGACCGCCCCAGTCAAACTACCCGCCTGACACTGTCTCCTACCCGGGTTACGGGTATGGGTTAGAATTTCAATACAACCAGGGCAGTATCCCACCGACGCCTCCTCCGAAGCTGGCGCTCCGGGCTCTAAGGCTCCTGCCTATCCTGTACAAGTTGCACCAAAATTCAATATCAAGCTATAGTAAAGCTCCACGGGGTCTTTCCGTCCTGTCGCGGGTAACCTGCATCTTCACAGGTACTATAATTTCACCGAGTCTCTCGTTGAGACAGTGCCCAGATCGTTACGCCTTTCGTGCGGGTCGGAACTTACCCGACAAGGAATTTCGCTACCTTAGGACCGTTATAGTTACGGCCGCCGTTTACTGGGGCTTCAATTCGCACCTTCGCTTGCGCTAAGCACTCCTCTTAACCTTCCAGCACCGGGCAGGCGTCAGCCCCTATACTTCACCTTACGGTTTTGCAGAGACCTGTGTTTTTGCTAAACAGTCGCCTGGGCCTATTCACTGCGGCTCTTCTAGGCTATTCACCCAAAAGAGCACCCCTTCTCCCGAAGTTACGGGGTCATTTTGCCGAGTTCCTTAACGAGAGTTCTCTCGCTCACCTTAGGATTCTCTCCTCGACTACCTGTGTCGGTTTGCGGTACGGGCACCTATCACCTCGCTAGAGGCTTTTCTTGGCAGTGTGAAATCAGGAACTTCGGACTAAGTCCTCGCCATCACAGCTCAATGTTATAGAATGCGGATTTTCCTACATTCACACCTTACTGCTTGGACGTGCATAACCAACAGCACGCTTACCCTATCCTTCTGCGTCCCCCCATTACTCAAACGGTGGTTTGGTGGTACAGGAATATCAACCTGTTGTCCATCGTCTACGCCTATCGGCCTCGACTTAGGTCCCGACTAACCCTGAGCGGACGAGCCTTCCTCAGGAAACCTTAGTCATACGGTGGACGGGATTCTCACCCGTCTTTCGCTACTCATACCGGCATTCTCACTTCTAAGCGCTCCACCAGTCCTTCCGGTCTGACTTCAACGCCCTTAGAACGCTCTCCTACCACTGATACCAAAGGTATCAATCCACAGCTTCGGTGATTTGTTTAGCCCCGATACATTTTCGGCGCAGCGTCACTCGACCAGTGAGCTATTACGCACTCTTTAAATGATGGCTGCTTCTAAGCCAACATCCTGGTTGTCTAAGCAACGCCACATCCTTTTCCACTTAACAAATACTTTGGGACCTTAGCTGGTGGTCTGGGCTGTTTCCCTCTTGACTACGGATCTTATCACTCGCAGTCTGACTCCCAAACATAAATCATTGGCATTCGGAGTTTGTCTGAATTCGGTAACCCGGGATGGGCCCCTAGTCCAAACAGTGCTCTACCTCCAAGATTCTTAACGTTTGAGGCTAGCCCTAAAGCTATTTCGGAGAGAACCAGCTATCTCCAGGTTCGATTGGAATTTCTCCGCTACCCACACCTCATCCCCGCACTTTTCAACGTGCGTGGGTTCGGACCTCCAGTAAGTGTTACCTTACCTTCATCCTGGACATGGGTAGATCACCTGGTTTCGGGTCTACGACCACATACTCATTCGCCCTATTCAGACTCGCTTTCGCTGCGGCTCCGTCTTCTCAACTTAACCTTGCATGTAATCGTAACTCGCCGGTTCATTCTACAAAAGGCACGCTATCACCCATTAACGGGCTCTAACTACTTGTAGGCACACGGTTTCAGGATCTATTTCACTCCCCTTCCGGGGTGCTTTTCACCTTTCCCTCACGGTACTGGTTCACTATCGGTCACTAGGTAGTATTTAGCCTTGGGAGATGGTCCTCCCAGATTCCGACGGAATTTCACGTGTTCCGCCGTACTCAGGATACACTCAAGAGAGAATGAACTTTTGACTACGGGGCTTTTACCCTATCCTGCGGACCTTTCCAGATCGCTTCGTCTAGCTCATTCCTTTGTAACTCTATGTAGAGTGTCCTACAACCCCAAGAGGCAAGCCTCTTGGTTTGGGCTATTCCCGTTTCGCTCGCCGCTACTCAGGGAATCGATTTTTCTTTCTCTTCCTCCAGGTACTTAGATGTTTCAGTTCCCTGGGTGTGCCACAGATACGCTATGTATTCACGTAAATGTACTGCTCCATTACGAACAGTGGGTTTCCCCATTCGGAAATCTCCGGATCAAAGCTCACTTACAGCTCCCCGAAGCATATCGGTGTTAGTGCCGTCCTTCTTCGGCTCCTAGTGCCAAGGCATTCACCGTGCGCCCTTATTAACTTAACCTAATATGGCTACCAATTACTTGGAGTCCATTCAAAATTAGTAGTTAAAAGTACTACACAATCTATAATCACCGAAGTGATTATAAATCGAATTTCTTGAATTTATTTCTTTCAATGTCGTTTTATCCAGTTTTCAAAGAACAAGTTTGTTGTAAATTCTATGGTGGAGCCTAGCGGGATCGAACCGCTGACCTCCTGCGTGCAAGGCAGGCGCTCTCCCAGCTGAGCTAAGGCCCCGAAATAAAAAAAGGTATGGTGGGCCTAAATGGACTCGAACCATCGACCTCACGCTTATCAGGCGTGCGCTCTAACCAGCTGAGCTATAGGCCCTCTTTGAATTTCAGTATAATAATATACATGAACATTCAAAACTGAACTACAAAACGTTAAGATACAGATAAAAATCTGTATTCCGTAATATATCCTTAGAAAGGAGGTGATCCAGCCGCACCTTCCGATACGGCTACCTTGTTACGACTTCACCCCAATCATCTGTCCCACCTTCGGCGGCTGGCTCCCGTAAGGGTTACCCCACCGACTTCGGGTGTTACAAACTCTCGTGGTGTGACGGGCGGTGTGTACAAGGCCCGGGAACGTATTCACCGTGGCATGCTGATCCACGATTACTAGCGATTCCGGCTTCATGTAGGCGAGTTGCAGCCTACAATCCGAACTGAGAACGGTTTTATGGGATTAGCTCACCCTCGCGGGGTTGCGACCCTCTGTACCGTCCATTGTAGCACGTGTGTAGCCCAGGTCATAAGGGGCATGATGATTTGACGTCATCCCCACCTTCCTCCGGTTTATCACCGGCAGTCACCTTAGAGTGCCCAACTGAATGCTGGCAACTAAGATCAAGGGTTGCGCTCGTTGCGGGACTTAACCCAACATCTCACGACACGAGCTGACGACAACCATGCACCACCTGTCACCGCTGTCCCCGAAGGGAAAGATCTATCTCTAGAACGGTCAGCGGGATGTCAAGACCTGGTAAGGTTCTTCGCGTTGCTTCGAATTAAACCACATGCTCCACCGCTTGTGCGGGCCCCCGTCAATTCCTTTGAGTTTCAGTCTTGCGACCGTACTCCCCAGGCGGAGTGCTTAATGCGTTAGCTGCAGCACTAAGGGGCGGAAACCCCCTAACACTTAGCACTCATCGTTTACGGCGTGGACTACCAGGGTATCTAATCCTGTTTGCTCCCCACGCTTTCGCGCCTCAGCGTCAGTTACAGACCAGAAAGCCGCCTTCGCCACTGGTGTTCCTCCAAATCTCTACGCATTTCACCGCTACACTTGGAATTCCGCTTTCCTCTTCTGTACTCAAGTCCCCCAGTTTCCAATGACCTTCCACGGTTGAGCCGTGGGATTTCACATCAGACTTAAAGGACCGCCTGCGCGCGCTTTACGCCCAATAATTCCGGACAACGCTTGCCACCTACGTATTACCGCGGCTGCTGGCACGTAGTTAGCCGTGGCTTTCTAATAAGGTACCGTCAAGGTACGAGCAGTTACTCTCGTACTTGTTCTTCCCTTACAACAGAGTTTTACGATCCGAAAACCTTCTTCACTCACGCGGCATTGCTCCATCAGACTTTCGTCCATTGTGGAAGATTCCCTACTGCTGCCTCCCGTAGGAGTCTGGGCCGTGTCTCAGTCCCAGTGTGGCCGATCACCCTCTCAGGTCGGCTACGCATCGTCGCCTTGGTAGGCCGTTACCCTACCAACTAGCTAATGCGCCGCGGGCCCATCCTGTAGTGACAGCCGAAACCGTCTTTTAACATTTCCACATGTGAGGAAATGGATTATTTGGTATTAGCCCCGGTTTCCCGGAGTTATCCCAATCTACAGGGCAGGTTGCCCACGTGTTACTCACCCGTCCGCCGCTAAATCAGAAGAAGCAAGCTTCTTCGTCATTCGCTCGACTTGCATGTATTAGGCATGCCGCCAGCGTTCGTCCTGAGCCAGGATCAAACTCTCCATAATAGAGAACTTAAAAAGCTCATTTGTTTTGCTGGCATCATCATTAAATGATGTCAAAAATTGTTTTGCTATCAAACTAACCGGAGTTAGTCTTTCAAGCTATATGTCTTAACGTTTTGTATGTTCAGTTTTCAATGTTCATGGTGGAGCCTAGCGGGATCGAACCGCTGACCTCCTGCGTGCAAGGCAGGCGCTCTCCCAGCTGAGCTAAGGCCCCAAAAATAAATAAATGGTCGGGAAGACAGGATTCGAACCTGCGACCCCTTGGTCCCAAACCAAGTGCTCTACCAAGCTGAGCTACTTCCCGAAATATATGGCGCGCCCGGCAGGAGTCGAACCCACAACCTTCTGATCCGTAGTCAGACGCTCTATCCAATTGAGCTACGGGCGCTTTATATTTTTTAAAAAAAGATGGTGCCGAGGACCGGAATCGAACCGGTACGGTAGTCACCTACCGCAGGATTTTAAGTCCTGTGCGTCTGCCAGTTCCGCCACCCCGGCACTTAAATGAATCTTTGGAGCGGAAGACGAGGTTCGAACTCGCGACCCCCACCTTGGCAAGGTGGTGTTCTACCACTGAACTACTTCCGCTCGGTTATTAAATTAAATGGTGCGGGTGAAGGGAGTCGAACCCCCACGCCTTGCGGCGCTAGATCCTAAGTCTAGTGCGTCTGCCAGTTCCGCCACACCCGCATACATAATTCACTTAAAAGTGATGAGCCATGTAGGATTCGAACCTACGACCCTCTGATTAAAAGTCAGATGCTCTACCAACTGAGCTAATGGCTCGAAAAAAATGGTGCCGGAGAAAGGACTTGAACCCTCAACCTACTGATTACAAGTCAGTTGCTCTACCAGTTGAGCTACTCCGGCAGGAGTAAAATATATGGTGGAGGATGACGGGCTCGAACCGCCGACCCTCTGCTTGTAAGGCAGATGCTCTCCCAGCTGAGCTAATCCTCCTGGGTAATATTATTATGTATTTATTGCAAGCCCAGCGACGTCCTACTCTTGCAGGGGGAAACCCCCAACTACCATCGGCGCTGAAGAGCTTAACTTCCGTGTTCGGTATGGGAACGGGTGTGACCTCTTCGCCATCATCACTAGACTTGAATAATTACTGAAAGACAAGTTCTATTATAGCATACTCACTCAAAATGTGCAAGTGTTTTTTAATAAAAAATTATTCTTTCAAAACTGGATAAAAGACATTGAATTCTTCAAATTCTATTTTGGTTAAGTCCTCGATCGATTAGTATTCGTCAGCTGCACGTGTCGCCACGCTTCCACCCCGAACCTATCTACCTCATCGTCTTTGAGGGATCTTACTTACTTGCGTAATGGGAAATCTCATCTTGAGGGGGGCTTCGTGCTTAGATGCTTTCAGCACTTATCCCGTCCACACATAGCTACCCAGCGATGCTCTTGGCAGAACAACTGGTACACCAGCGGTGTGTCCATCCCGGTCCTCTCGTACTAAGGACAGCTCCTCTCAAATTTCCTACGCCCACGACGGATAGGGACCGAACTGTCTCACGACGTTCTGAACCCAGCTCGCGTACCGCTTTAATGGGCGAACAGCCCAACCCTTGGGACCGACTACAGCCCCAGGATGCGATGAGCCGACATCGAGGTGCCAAACCTCCCCGTCGATGTGGACTCTTGGGGGAGATAAGCCTGTTATCCCCGGGGTAGCTTTTATCCGTTGAGCGATGGCCCTTCCATGCGGAACCACCGGATCACTAAGCCCGTCTTTCGACCCTGCTCGACTTGTAGGTCTCGCAGTCAAGCTCCCTTCTGCCTTTACACTCTTCGAATGATTTCCAACCATTCTGAGGGAACCTTTGGGCGCCTCCGTTACACTTTAGGAGGCGACCGCCCCAGTCAAACTACCCGCCTGACACTGTCTCCTACCCGGGTTACGGGTATGGGTTAGAATTTCAATACAACCAGGGCAGTATCCCACCGACGCCTCCTCCGAAGCTGGCGCTCCGGGCTCTAAGGCTCCTGCCTATCCTGTACAAGTTGCACCAAAATTCAATATCAAGCTATAGTAAAGCTCCACGGGGTCTTTCCGTCCTGTCGCGGGTAACCTGCATCTTCACAGGTACTATAATTTCACCGAGTCTCTCGTTGAGACAGTGCCCAGATCGTTACGCCTTTCGTGCGGGTCGGAACTTACCCGACAAGGAATTTCGCTACCTTAGGACCGTTATAGTTACGGCCGCCGTTTACTGGGGCTTCAATTCGCACCTTCGCTTGCGCTAAGCACTCCTCTTAACCTTCCAGCACCGGGCAGGCGTCAGCCCCTATACTTCACCTTACGGTTTTGCAGAGACCTGTGTTTTTGCTAAACAGTCGCCTGGGCCTATTCACTGCGGCTCTTCTAGGCTATTCACCCAAAAGAGCACCCCTTCTCCCGAAGTTACGGGGTCATTTTGCCGAGTTCCTTAACGAGAGTTCTCTCGCTCACCTTAGGATTCTCTCCTCGACTACCTGTGTCGGTTTGCGGTACGGGCACCTATCACCTCGCTAGAGGCTTTTCTTGGCAGTGTGAAATCAGGAACTTCGGACTAAGTCCTCGCCATCACAGCTCAATGTTATAGAATGCGGATTTTCCTACATTCACACCTTACTGCTTGGACGTGCATAACCAACAGCACGCTTACCCTATCCTTCTGCGTCCCCCCATTACTCAAACGGTGGTTTGGTGGTACAGGAATATCAACCTGTTGTCCATCGTCTACGCCTATCGGCCTCGACTTAGGTCCCGACTAACCCTGAGCGGACGAGCCTTCCTCAGGAAACCTTAGTCATACGGTGGACGGGATTCTCACCCGTCTTTCGCTACTCATACCGGCATTCTCACTTCTAAGCGCTCCACCAGTCCTTCCGGTCTGACTTCAACGCCCTTAGAACGCTCTCCTACCACTGATACCAAAGGTATCAATCCACAGCTTCGGTGATTTGTTTAGCCCCGATACATTTTCGGCGCAGCGTCACTCGACCAGTGAGCTATTACGCACTCTTTAAATGATGGCTGCTTCTAAGCCAACATCCTGGTTGTCTAAGCAACGCCACATCCTTTTCCACTTAACAAATACTTTGGGACCTTAGCTGGTGGTCTGGGCTGTTTCCCTCTTGACTACGGATCTTATCACTCGCAGTCTGACTCCCAAACATAAATCATTGGCATTCGGAGTTTGTCTGAATTCGGTAACCCGGGATGGGCCCCTAGTCCAAACAGTGCTCTACCTCCAAGATTCTTAACGTTTGAGGCTAGCCCTAAAGCTATTTCGGAGAGAACCAGCTATCTCCAGGTTCGATTGGAATTTCTCCGCTACCCACACCTCATCCCCGCACTTTTCAACGTGCGTGGGTTCGGACCTCCAGTAAGTGTTACCTTACCTTCATCCTGGACATGGGTAGATCACCTGGTTTCGGGTCTACGACCACATACTCATTCGCCCTATTCAGACTCGCTTTCGCTGCGGCTCCGTCTTCTCAACTTAACCTTGCATGTAATCGTAACTCGCCGGTTCATTCTACAAAAGGCACGCTATCACCCATTAACGGGCTCTAACTACTTGTAGGCACACGGTTTCAGGATCTATTTCACTCCCCTTCCGGGGTGCTTTTCACCTTTCCCTCACGGTACTGGTTCACTATCGGTCACTAGGTAGTATTTAGCCTTGGGAGATGGTCCTCCCAGATTCCGACGGAATTTCACGTGTTCCGCCGTACTCAGGATACACTCAAGAGAGAATGAACTTTTGACTACGGGGCTTTTACCCTATCCTGCGGACCTTTCCAGATCGCTTCGTCTAGCTCATTCCTTTGTAACTCTATGTAGAGTGTCCTACAACCCCAAGAGGCAAGCCTCTTGGTTTGGGCTATTCCCGTTTCGCTCGCCGCTACTCAGGGAATCGATTTTTCTTTCTCTTCCTCCAGGTACTTAGATGTTTCAGTTCCCTGGGTGTGCCACAGATACGCTATGTATTCACGTAAATGTACTGCTCCATTACGAACAGTGGGTTTCCCCATTCGGAAATCTCCGGATCAAAGCTCACTTACAGCTCCCCGAAGCATATCGGTGTTAGTGCCGTCCTTCTTCGGCTCCTAGTGCCAAGGCATTCACCGTGCGCCCTTATTAACTTAACCTAATATGGCTTCCAATTACTTGGAGTCCATTCAAAATTAGTAGTTAAAAGTACTACACAACATATAATCACCGAAGTGATTACAAATTGAATTTCTTGAATTTGTTTCTTTCAATGTCGTTTTATCCAGTTTTCAAAGAACAAGTTTTCAAATGCTCATAAAAATGAACATTCAAAACTGAACTGCAAAACGTTAAGATACAGATAAAAATCTGTATTCCGTAATATATCCTTAGAAAGGAGGTGATCCAGCCGCACCTTCCGATACGGCTACCTTGTTACGACTTCACCCCAATCATCTGTCCCACCTTCGGCGGCTGGCTCCCGTAAGGGTTACCCCACCGACTTCGGGTGTTACAAACTCTCGTGGTGTGACGGGCGGTGTGTACAAGGCCCGGGAACGTATTCACCGTGGCATGCTGATCCACGATTACTAGCGATTCCGGCTTCATGTAGGCGAGTTGCAGCCTACAATCCGAACTGAGAACGGTTTTATGGGATTAGCTCACCCTCGCGGGGTTGCGACCCTCTGTACCGTCCATTGTAGCACGTGTGTAGCCCAGGTCATAAGGGGCATGATGATTTGACGTCATCCCCACCTTCCTCCGGTTTATCACCGGCAGTCACCTTAGAGTGCCCAACTGAATGCTGGCAACTAAGATCAAGGGTTGCGCTCGTTGCGGGACTTAACCCAACATCTCACGACACGAGCTGACGACAACCATGCACCACCTGTCACCGCTGTCCCCGAAGGGAAAGATCTATCTCTAGAACGGTCAGCGGGATGTCAAGACCTGGTAAGGTTCTTCGCGTTGCTTCGAATTAAACCACATGCTCCACCGCTTGTGCGGGCCCCCGTCAATTCCTTTGAGTTTCAGTCTTGCGACCGTACTCCCCAGGCGGAGTGCTTAATGCGTTAGCTGCAGCACTAAGGGGCGGAAACCCCCTAACACTTAGCACTCATCGTTTACGGCGTGGACTACCAGGGTATCTAATCCTGTTTGCTCCCCACGCTTTCGCGCCTCAGCGTCAGTTACAGACCAGAAAGCCGCCTTCGCCACTGGTGTTCCTCCAAATCTCTACGCATTTCACCGCTACACTTGGAATTCCGCTTTCCTCTTCTGTACTCAAGTCCCCCAGTTTCCAATGACCTTCCACGGTTGAGCCGTGGGATTTCACATCAGACTTAAAGGACCGCCTGCGCGCGCTTTACGCCCAATAATTCCGGACAACGCTTGCCACCTACGTATTACCGCGGCTGCTGGCACGTAGTTAGCCGTGGCTTTCTAATAAGGTACCGTCAAGGTACGAGCAGTTACTCTCGTACTTGTTCTTCCCTTACAACAGAGTTTTACGATCCGAAAACCTTCTTCACTCACGCGGCATTGCTCCATCAGACTTTCGTCCATTGTGGAAGATTCCCTACTGCTGCCTCCCGTAGGAGTCTGGGCCGTGTCTCAGTCCCAGTGTGGCCGATCACCCTCTCAGGTCGGCTACGCATCGTCGCCTTGGTAGGCCGTTACCCTACCAACTAGCTAATGCGCCGCGGGCCCATCCTGTAGTGACAGCCGAAACCGTCTTTTAACATTTCCACATGTGAGGAAATGGATTATTTGGTATTAGCCCCGGTTTCCCGGAGTTATCCCAATCTACAGGGCAGGTTGCCCACGTGTTACTCACCCGTCCGCCGCTAAATCAGAAGAAGCAAGCTTCTTCGTCATTCGCTCGACTTGCATGTATTAGGCATGCCGCCAGCGTTCGTCCTGAGCCAGGATCAAACTCTCCATAATAGAGAACTTAAAAAGCTCATTTGTTTTGCTGGCATCATCATTAAATGATGTCAAAATTGTTTTGCTATCGAACTAACCGAAGTTAGTCTTTCAAGCTATATTTCTTAACGTTTTGCATGTTCAGTTTTCAATGTTCATGTTGTTGTCTCGTTTTGACGACTTTAATATCATAACAATTCTCGATGTTAATGTCAACAACTTTTTTTCAACTTATTTTTCAAAGAGATTCATAAACTAAAATGACAACTTGATAACTATACCATCCTCTGAAGACATTGACAAGCCTTTTTTAACATTTTTTAAATTTGTTTTCAATATAAATAAACAGCACAATATATAGAAGAATTAAAAAGGTGAGGTACTACAAATAGTAGTATCTCACCTTCTATATTAACCATTATTAATCTTTATGGCGCATTGTAGGGAATAATAATACATCACGAATAGATGCTGAATTCGTTAATAACATTACTAATCGGTCAATTCCGATTCCAAGACCACCTGTTGGCGGCATACCATACTCTAATGCTTCTAAGAAATCTTCATCCATTTCATGTGCTTCATCGTTTCCAGCTTCTTTTTCTACTAATTGCGCTTCGAAGCGTTGACGTTGATCAATAGGATCATTTAACTCTGTAAATGCATTTGCATGTTCACGGCGTACGATGAACAACTCAAAACGATCTGTAAAACGACCATCTTCCGGGTTTTTCTTCGCAAGCGGTGATACTTCTACCGGATGTCCAAAGATAAATGTTGGTTGTACTAAAGTTTCTTCTACTTTTTGCTCGAAGAATTCATTCAATACATGGCCTACTTCCATAGAAGGTTTTACTTCTACTCCATTTTCTTTAGCTAACGCATGCGCTTCTTCCTTCGTCATTTCTTTCCAGAAATCAACTCCAGTAGTTTCTTTCACGGCATCCGCCATATGCCAACGTCTCCAACCCGGTGCAAGATTGATCTCATCTTCACCATAAGTAACCGTCGTTGTACCAAGCACTTCTTGTGCAATATGTGATACTAAATTCTCCGTTAAGTTCATGATATCTTGATAGTCAGCATACGCCTCATATAATTCAATCATCGTGAATTCAGGATTATGACGTGTTGAAACACCTTCATTTCGGAATACGCGTCCAATTTCATATACTTTTTCTAAACCACCTACGATCAGGCGTTTTAAATGTAATTCAATCGCTATACGCATATATAGTTCCATATCTAATGCATTATGATGTGTAATGAAAGGACGGGCAGCTGCTCCACCTGCAATGGTATGTAACATCGGTGTTTCCACCTCTAAATATCCTTGGTTATCTAAATAACGACGCATTGCTTGAATGATACGACTTCTTGCAATAAACGTTTTTTTACTTTCTTCACTAGTCATCAAATCTAAATAACGCTGACGATAGCGTTGCTCTACATCTTTTAATCCGTGGAATTTCTCCGGCATAGGACGTAAAGATTTTGTTAGGAATGTAAACTCCACAGCTTTAACAGACAATTCTCCAACCTGTGTACGGAAAACATTCCCGCGTACACCAACGATATCTCCTAAATCTGCAGTATTAAATAGCTCATAAGCATCTTCACCAATTGCATCTTTACGTACATAAATTTGGATTTGACCACCAAGATCTTGGATATGCGCAAAACCAGCTTTCCCTTTTCCACGTTTAGTCATAATACGACCAGCTATAACTACTTCTTGTGGTGTTTCTTCTAATTGCTCTTTTGTAAATCCGTCAAATTCAGCGACAACCAGATTGCTTGAATGTGTACGTTCAAATTTACTACCGAAAGGATCTAATCCTTTTTCCTGTATGGAAGCCATCTTTTGTCGTCTCACCAAAAGCTGATCGTTTAATTCTTCTACATTAGACATGTTCGTCACTCCTCCGCTAACTATTATCCGTAAGTATCTTTTCACGATGCATTTATTGTACACAATTTCTGAATTGTATTCATCTTTTTCTTACACAACTTTTAATTCCAACTATTCTGATTATCCAGCAAAAAACGGAAAAAGCCGCCACCAGTCGTGACAGCCCTTTTTCGCTAAGCAAGAATAAGATCTGTAGCGTTATATTCTTTCATGGATTCTTCTGCAAAGAAACGCAAGTAATCTTTTAATTCTTGAGCTGTTTCCGTTTGGTTAATCATATTTCTTGCTATACCGTTCCCACGGATACCTTTTAAGTACCAAGCAGCGTGTTTACGCATTTCTCTAACCGCTATGCCTTCACCTTTTAAGGCTGTTAAGCGATCAAAATGCAATAAACATACGTCAATTTTCTCTTGCGCAGAAGGTTCTGGCTTCAGTTCACCAGACTCTAAGTATTCTACCGTACGGTAAATCATCCAAGGGTCTCCTAGTGCTGCACGACCGATCATGACAGCGTCGACACCAGTTTCATCTAACATCCGTTTGGCATCTTGAGGTGTATTAACATCTCCGTTTCCGATAACCGGAATATTCACTGCCTCTTTCACTTGACGAATCAAATCCCAATTTGCGTGACCTTCATACATTTGTAAACGTGTACGGCCATGTACCGCAACGGCTGCTCCACCAGCACGTTCTACCGCTTGAGCATTCTCCACCATATAGAGATGTTCTTCATCCCAGCCTGTACGCATTTTCACACTTACTGGTTTTTTGACATTGTCTACAACAGCTGCAACCATTTCATAAATCTTGTCGGGATCTAGAAGCCATCTAGCTCCTGCTTCACATTTAATGATTTTATTTACAGGACATCCCATATTGATATCAATGATGTCCGCAGAAGTATGTTCATCTACATATTTTGCCGCAGCAACAAGCGTTTCTTTTTCTCCACCAAAAATTTGAAGAGATAATGGGTTTTCGCGCTCATCAATATAAAGCATACTTAATGTTTTTTCGTTTTTATAGACAATCCCTTTATCACTAATCATTTCTGCGTAAACTAGCCCTGCTCCAAATTCTTTAACCGTCAAACGGAATGCAGAGTTACAAATACCAGCCATTGGAGCTAGTACCACTCGGTTGTCCATAACGAAATCACCTATTTTAAACGGTTTCGTCGATGCATTTGTCATCATCATTCACCTTCTTTTATCTCACCTTTTAATTCTACTAACTGTATATCAAGTATGGCAGCAATTTGGATTAATTGCTCATCACTTGGAATTCGTTTACCTTGTTCTATTTGACCAAGTATAGACACAGACATATCCATTTCTCTCGCAAGTTCAACTTGCTTGACCATTTTCAACCTTCGAAATGCACGAATGCGTCTACCCCATCGAACATTCTCCATAAATGGACGCCTTCTTTCTGAACATGCGCAAGATTTGATAAAGACTGCTTAGTTTGTGGGTCAATTAAATCTGTGTTTAATTCTACCAGTGGTATAAGCACGAAACCTCTTTCTGTCATCCTTGGATGCGGAATAATGAGGTTATCTGTTTTCATATTTTCTTCATTATACATCAAAATGTCAAGGTCTACCGTTCGAGGACCCCAACGAACTTCTCTCGTTCGACCTAACTCAGCCTCTATCTCGTTACATTTTCTCAATAATTCGTCAGGGGACAATAAAGTCTTCAACTCCACTACAATATTCAAAAAAGCCGCCTGGTCCACATATCCTACTGGATCCGTTTCATATACAGAGGAAACTTTTACAACTTCCAATCTTTCCGTTTCTCTTAATAAAATAACAGCTTGTTGAAGATAATAAAGTCGATTTCCAATATTTGATCCTAGAGAAACATAAGCTATATTCATAAAGTGCCTCTAGTGATATCAACTGCAACCGAAGCATAATGCCCAACGATTGGAGGATTCGGTTTCACTAAATGAATACGACATCCACTTACCTTCTCTTTATACTGCTCTAAAATACGTGTAGCAATCTTTTCTGCAACAGCTTCTATTAATAAAAATGGTTTTCCTTCTACTATTTCCTTACAAAGCTCAAAAACCTCTGCATAATTAACGGTCTTCTCTAAATTATCGGTTTCTCCTGCTTCTTTTAAATCGCAGGCTAATGTAATGGTCACTCGGAAGATTTGACCTAACTTCGTTTCCTCGGGTAAAGCACCATGAAAGCCATAGAACTCTAATTCATTTAAATGTATATAATCCATCTAGTTAGGCCTCACTTTCTTCATATATTACTTTCCCTGTTAGCACATCCATCATTTTCGTCATACGGTTAATTTCTTTTACATCGTGTACACGTACCATATGGCAGCCCAGTTGCAAACCATAACAGACGGTTGCCCCTGTTCCTTCCATTCGTTCATCAACCGGAAGATTCAACACATTGCCGATTAATCGCTTACGGGAAGTTGCAAGTAACACTGGATAACCCATGTCGACTAAATCGCCTAAATGCTGCATCATCCAAATATTTTGTGTCGTGGATTTTCCAAAGCCGATGCCAGGATCTAACCATATATGATTATCGGGTACTCCTGCCGCTTTCGCTATTTGAATACATTCTTCTAAGTCTTGCTTTGCTTCCGCCCAAAAATCGTTATAGTCTTCGTCATCTCTATTATGCATTAAAATAATTGGTACACCTAACTCTGCCGCTACCTTCGCTACATTTGGATCCCTTTTTGCTCCCCAAATATCATTGATGACATGCGCACCTGCAAGTATTGCCGCTCTCGCAACTTTCGATTTATACGTATCGATGGAAATAACCGCATTTACTTCTGCACGAATTGCTTTAATAACTGGAACGACACGAGCTATCTCTTCTTCATCAGAAATAACAGTATATCCAGGTCTAGTTGATTCCCCACCTATATCAATAATCTTTGCACCGTCTGCAACCAATTGCTTTGCTCTAGCAACCGCCGCTTCTATTTCATTAAATTTACCGCCATCTGAAAAAGAATCAGGTGTGACATTTAATATACCCATGACGATCGTTTCTTTACGAAAATCTATTGTTATGCCATCAGCTTCAAAGGTTTGCGTATTATATTGTAAATTCATCCTTTTATCCTTCCTTCCAGAATACACGTTACATATGCTTCATGAAGCGCAGCGTACACAGGACCTTGTTTACCCCTAAATTGTATTTCTCCTAATGTTTTAATAGGGACAATCTCTTGAACCGCATTCGTAATAAATACTTCCTCCGCCGCTTCTAGTTCACCCTTTGTATAGAAACCCTCTTCCACGTCCATCGCAGAGTTTTTCAAAACCCAATCACGTGTAGTTCCGGACAGTATGCCCGTCTCCAATGAAGGTGTATACAACTTGCCATTCTTCACCCAAAATATATTCGATGTAATTCCTTCTGCAACAAATCCATTCGTAGTTAAAAAGAATCCTTCGAGAGATGCTAGCGAGGCTACTTCAAATCTAGCCTGCACATTATTTGCGTAATGATGGGATTTATGACGCATACTACTTTCCGGAGAGTTTCTTACAGTATTTAACCACACTGCCGATTTCTCGGTACCTCTAGGTGTAATAGGAAGAGCTTTGCGAAATAGTATCACTGTCGGCTTTTCATAAGATGACGGCTGTAGCCCAATATCATGAACGCCAGCCGAAATATTTAATCGAAAATAGCCATCTTCTCCGTCGTTTGATTTCGTTAACGCTTCTACTACAGCTAAAATAGCTTCTCTATCATAAGGCATCGTAATACGAAAATCAGCTAATGCACGAGAAAGACGATTCCAATGCTCATCCCATAAAAAGACTTTCCCATTATACGTTCGAAACGTTTCAAAAAATCCAAGCCCATACAAAAAACCATGGTCATAGGCAGATACAGTCAATTCTTTGGAATGATATAGCTTGCCATCTTTCCAAGCATCCATTTATAATTGCCCCTTTAAAAGAGAATACTTTTCAATGAAATTGGCGATTATTTTTTTCCCTTCCTCGGTCATGATCGACTCTGGGTGGTACTGAACACCTTCCACAGCAAACTCTTTATGACGGAGTCCCATAATTTCTCCTTCTTCGGTCCAAGAAGTTACTTCTAAACAATCAGGTAATGATTCTTTTTCTACAAGTAAAGAATGGTATCTTGTTGCTTGAAAAGGATTTGGCATATTTGCGTTCACACCTTTCCCATCATGAAAGACTGGAGAGGTTTTCCCATGCATTAGTCTTTCTGCACGAATGACCTTCCCACCAAACGCTTGTCCAATTGATTGATGACCTAGACAAACGCCAAAGATAGGAATTTTACCTGCAAAATGCGTAATAACCTCTAAACTTATGCCAGCTTCGTTGGGTGTACAAGGTCCCGGTGACACAACGATGACTTGTGGAGCTAGCTGTTCTATAACGTCGATTGTTAATTCATCATTACGAGTAACCTTTACTTCCACACCCAATTCACCAATATACTGCACAAGATTGTATGTGAAGGAATCATAATTATCAATCATTAAAATCATTTGCTTCCTCCTTCTGCCATAGCCCTTGCTTGCCATAACGCTTTTCCTTTATTTAATGATTCTACATATTCTGCACCCGGTATCGAATCAATGACAATTCCAGCCCCTGCTTGTATATGGGCCATTCCATCTTGAATAAATGCGGTGCGGATGACAATATTTAATTCTAAATCACCTGAAAATCCTAACCATCCAATAGATCCTGTATATAACCCCCTACGAACAGGCTCTAACTCTTCAATAATCTCCATTGTTCGTATTTTCGGCGCACCTGTAATCGTCCCCCCCGGAAACATCGCTTGCACTATCTCCGTATTCGATGTACCTGGTCGAAGTGTCCCTTTTACGTTGGAAACGATATGCATAACATGTGAATATCGCTCAATGACCATAAATTCATCTACTTCTACCGTGCCATATGTAGATACGCGACCTAAGTCATTTCTTTCTAAATCTACAAGCATGACATGTTCCGCACGTTCTTTTTCATTCTCAATCAATTCATTAGCCAAGTCGATATCTTCCGCATCACTTTTTCCACGAGGTCTTGTTCCTGCAATTGGACGAGTTGATAATTCCGTGCTTTTTTTCTTCACCAATAACTCTGGAGAGCCAGAAACGACCGCAAATTCCGGTGAATGAATAAACGCCATATATGGAGATGGATTAAATGCACGTAACGCTTCATACATTGCAATTGGAGGAGCCTGTAACTCTTTTGATTGTCGGACAGATAAATTTACTTGAAAAACGTCTCCTTGCGCAATATAATGTTGTATTTTTCGTACGGCTTCTTCAAATTCAACAGGACTTACAGATACATGTAATTCGGCATGATCTTCCACTACTTCCGTTGCTATTCCAGGTAGAAATACTCTTGAAGCAAGCCCAGCTTCACTAGCTCGCTTATACTGTTCTTCTAATACAACCAAATCGACTTCACTTGTAGATAGCTTCATTAACGTAACAATTTCCGTTTTTACATCCAACACAGCCCAACAATCCACTATATAGAAGTATAAATCAGGAATAAGGAGATCATCTGTCGCCATCGTCGGTAAAACCTCTATTTTTCTAGCATAATCATAGGTAATAAAACCGGCAGCTCCACCTTGGAAATCTGGTAAACTCTCTTGAAAAGGAACTCGATACGAAGCCACTAGCTTTTCTAGTTCTTCCAACGCTTCTCCACCACGCACTTCTTCCTCACCATTTCGCCACTGAATATGCAACCCTTCTTCCACTGATTTAGCTACCGCCAAAGGATTCCAAGCTGCCACCGACAAGTGGCCACCCCTTCCACTCTCTAAAAACATATGATGCGTTTCTTCTTTTGTTACTTCTTTATATGCATAAAAAAACGCTTCTTTCGACATGTGAAATGCATGCGTTTGAATTTGTAAATCCACTTTTATTTATCCCCCTAAAAACGACATGCCTTCATCTTAACTTGAAACAGTTACTTTTCGCCACAAAAAAGAGAAGGAGCATCAATTACTCCCTCTCTCCCCCTGCAAACAAACCATTTTAAACTAGTCTAAGAAATCATTTTTACATTAATCTTCAAATTGGTATAATGGTGTGCTCAAGTAACGTTCTCCATTATCCGGAATAACTGCAAGAACTTTCTTTCCTTTACCAAGCTCTTTTGCAAGTTGAAGCGCTCCGAAAATAGCTGCTCCAGCTGATACACCTCCAAGGATACCTTCTGATGTAGCCACTTCACGAGAAGTTGCATAGGCATCTTCGTTCGATACTTGAATAATAGAATCGTATAATTCCGTATTTAACACACTAGGAACAAATCCAGCTCCAATTCCTTGGATTTTATGAGGACCTGGTTTTCCACCAGATAAAACAGGCGAATCTTTTGGTTCGACCGCAGCAATATGAATGCCAGGGAAATTTTCTTTTAATACGATACCTGCACCAGTAATTGTTCCCCCAGTTCCAATTCCTGAAACAAACCCGTGTAATTCATCGAAGGCTTCTACGATTTCAGGTCCAGTTGTTAAACGGTGAATTTCTGGGTTTGCTTCATTGTTAAACTGTTGTGGAACAAACCAACCATTTTCTTTAGAAAGCTCTTCAGCTTTAGCGATAGCACCTTTCATACCATCCGCACCAGGTGTTAATACTAAATCAGCACCATATGCACGAAGTAAGTTTCTACGCTCTAAACTCATTGTATCCGGCATAACTAATACTGCTTTGTATCCTTTTGCTGAAGCGATCATCGCAAGTCCAATCCCTGTGTTACCACTAGTTGGTTCGATAATTGTGCTACCTTCTTTTAATTTTCCTTCTTTTTCAGCAGCTTCAATCATTGCAAGTGCAATACGGTCTTTTACGCTACTACCTGGGTTGAAGTATTCTAATTTTACATACACTTCTGCATCCTCAGGGTTATTTACTCTGTTTAATTTTACGATCGGTGTTTTCCCAATTAAGTCTACTATGGATTGCGCTATCTTCGTCATGATCCCACTCCTAATCCCCACTTAATTAATAGGTTTTATTTTCTTTATCATACCAATGATTCAGAAGGACTGTCAATAATATTACATTCAAGCAAAATAAAAAAGCGTACTCTAAAGAATACGCTTCTATTTCTCACTATAAAACCATTCCGCATCGAATTCTTGCCAAAATGCCTCTTGTGTTACGGATTGGGGTAACTGATCTAGCGCAAGTTCTCTACGAATATGGTCTTTTACATCCGAAAATGAAAAGGAACGCCCTTCAAATACACCATTTACTTGGGCCACTGCAAAACGCCCATCTTTCAGAGCTATTATGTTACTCCATTTACCAACATCTACGCGTGGCAAAGCATTCACTAATGTATTTTCAACAGAATCTGTTCCTTCTGATATGTACCCAATATCACCACCTAGACTAGCGGAACTGGCATCAGAGGAACGCTCTCTTGCCAGACCTTCAAAAGAAGAGCCATTTTCAAGTTCTTGCACTACATCTTTCGCCTCGTCTTCTGTTTCAACATAAATTACACTAGTGAGATAGGAAGTTGGAATGTTGTACAGATTTTTGTTATTTTCGTAATATGCTTTAACATCCTCATCTTTAACCACAATATCTTTTGCTAACACTTTTTCTAAAATTAAACGGGAGCGGATCTTCTTTCGCATTACTTCCTCATCAAAATATTGAAGGGAGGTATCCGTTCCTTCTTGAGTCGAACGAATAAGTGCTAGCTCCAATTCCACTTCTCCATCATTCACTTTAATTCCATTTTTATTGGCAGCAGCTTCCATCACTTCTGCATTCACGATATCTAACAAAACTTCTTTCCCATACATCGATTCCATCGAAGCCATCCACTGTTCTTTCGTAATAACTTTACCGTCAACTGAAGCGACCTCTTCTGTTTCCCCAGTTTTCTCGTTTGGTACTAACCAAGCAATGAACCAAAGTAAATTGCCTATAAAAAGTATGCCAAGCAACAAAAGTACTGGTTTTGTTTTTAAATGTCGTTTTGGTTGGGCATTCCCGTTATTACGAATTGATTTCATCGATAAATGACTCCAATTCTTCTACTGAATAGTTGTACTTTTCCATACAGAAATGGCAATGAGCTTCTGCCCCACCGTCCTCAGCGATCATGTCGCGAATTTCACTTTCACCTAAACTTATAATGGCACTTCCAAATCGATCTTTGGAACAATTACATTCAAACCCTACTGGCATAGTGTCTAACAATTGCACATTTTCTTTCCCTAAAATTTCAAAAAGTAGCTCCTCTGGAGTTAAGCCTCTTTCAATCATCTTAGAAACAGGTTCCATTTTACTTAAATGCTCTTCTATAATTGTAATTGTTTCATCATCTGTACCTGGCATTAGTTGAATAATAAATCCTCCAGCAGCCAAGATTGTGTTGTCCGGGTTTACTAAAACGCCTAGTCCTACGGATGAAGGAACTTGTTCCGAAGCAGCAAAATAATACGTAAAGTCTTCTGCAATTTCTCCAGAAACAATTGGTACTTGTCCCGTAAAGAAGTCTCTCAGCCCTAAATCCTTTACAATCGTAAGAGCACCTTCTGTTCCTACAGCTCGACGGACATCTAATTTTCCAAGTTCATTTAAATCAAAATGAGTTTGAGGGTTTGTCACATATCCACGAACTTCTCCTTTTGCATTACTATCAATAATCATCGGTCCAATTGGTCCATTTCCTTCTACTTTAACTGTAAGCTTGTCTTCTCCTTTTAACATAGCACCTATCATCACTGCTGCAGTCATAGATCTCCCAAGTGCCGCTGATGCTGTTGGCCATGTTCCGTGACGGCGTTGCGCTTCTCCCACCGTATCTGTTGTGCGTACTGCAAACGCGCGTACGCTCCCTTCAAAAGCTAATGCTCTTACTAAATAATCACTCATTTATCTCATACCTCTTTCATCCAAATTTCGTTGATAGATTAAATACAGACCTTTTAACGTTAAAAACGGATCAATAACGTCCATTACAGTTGTTTCGTTCGCAATTAACGAAGCCATACCGCCAGTTGCAATTACTTTTGGATTTTGCTTCAT
This sequence comes from Psychrobacillus sp. FSL H8-0483, assembly GCF_038637725.1. Lineage (NCBI taxonomy): Bacteria > Bacillati > Bacillota > Bacilli > Caryophanales > Bacillaceae > Psychrobacillus > Psychrobacillus sp. FSL H8-0483. The sequence continues at coordinate 77,904 of NZ_CP152052.1, read as the reverse complement.
CGCTTTTTTCATTCGGTTAACAATACCTTCTACTTGTCCTACATACCCATATACAATACCCGCCTGCATAGCAGAAACGGTATTTTTCCCTATCACATGCTCTGGTGTTGTTAGTTCAATTCGTGGAAGTTTACTTGCTTTCGTATACAACGCCTCTGTCGATATACCGATACCCGGAGCAATTGCACCTCCCATATAGTCTCCTCTTTCATTGACGTAACAATACGTTGTGGCTGTGCCAAAATCTACAATAATAAGCGGCGTACCGTATTCATGAATAGCAGCAACTGCATTTACAATTCGATCTGCACCAACTTCACGTGGATTTTCATACTTAATGTTTAAACCTGTTTTCACTCCAGGTCCCACAACTAAAGGCTTTATACCAAAGTATTTTTTGCACATAGCCTCTAATGAAAACATGATTGGGGGTACTACAGAGGAAATAATAATACCTTTTATTTGGTTAAAAGAAATATGAGCATGCGAAAAAAGAGCTTTCACTTGCATCCCATATTCATCCTCTGTTTTACGACGATCTGTTTCCATTCGCCAGTGGTGAGTTAACACATCGTCTTTATAAACACCTAAAACGATGTTTGTATTCCCTGTATCTAACACAAGTATCATCTAGGTTTTCCTCACTTTTCGTAGGTTTTCCCACACATCATACCATATATATAGCCTAAGAAAAAAGCTGATTGACTCGTAAAGATCTGAGTCAATCAGCTAATACATTCTATATATCTGTACGTTTTTCTTGAATCGGAGTTTCAGGCTCACTTGCAATGCCATCTTCTTTTGGCAAGTCACCAGTAGATGGATCCGCTGGAGCACCTACTGCTTCCGTTTGTACCACTTCTACTACTTCTTCTTTCGTCTGTGCATACGGACGTTCTGGAAGTGTTCCGTGATCTTTTAAATGTAAGATTTGAGCAGCATCTAACGTTTCAACTTCAAGTAACGTATTTGCGATTAATTCTAATAAATCACGTTTTTCCGTTAAAATTTGTTTTGTACGTGCGTATTGCTCTTTAATCATAGATTGCATTTCTTGGTCAATTTCATATGCGATTGCATCAGAATAATTTTGTTCCGAGTTAAAGTCACGTCCAAGGAAGACATTTCCACCTTGTGCTTGACCAAATTGCATCGGACCTAATTTATCACTCATACCATATTCCGTAACCATTTTTCTTGCAATACCTGTTGCGCGTTGGAAATCATTATGAGCTCCTGTTGATACTTCACCAAAGATGATATCTTCCGCTACACGACCACCCAGTAATCCAGAAATTTTATCTAGTAGTTCTGGTTTTGTCATGAAGTAACGATCTTCTTTCGGAAGCATCACTGCGTAACCACCCGCTTGACCACGAGGAACGATTGTCACTTTATGCACGATTTCTGCATCATCTAATGTCAATCCTACAACCACATGCCCTGCTTCATGGAATGCAACGATATTACGTTCTTTTGCAGATATGACTTTACCTGTTTTCGCTGGACCTGCTATAACACGGTCCGTTGCTTCATCAATGTCACTCATATCCACTTTCTTCTTATTACGTCTAGCGGCTACTAGTGCTGCTTCGTTTAATAAGTTTTCTAAATCCGCTCCAGAGAAACCTGGCGTACGTTGTGCAATTGCTTTTAAATCCACTGATTCGTCTAAAGGTTTATTGCGCGCATGTACTTGAAGTACTGCTTCACGTCCTTTAACATCTGGACGACCAACTGTAATTTGACGGTCAAAACGACCTGGACGAAGTAGTGCTGGGTCTAAAACATCTGGTCTGTTCGTTGCAGCAATGATAATAATACCTTCATTTGCACCGAAACCATCCATTTCTACAAGTAATTGGTTGAGTGTTTGTTCACGTTCATCGTGCCCACCACCAAGACCTGCACCACGTTGACGACCTACAGCATCAATTTCATCGATAAAAATAATACATGGTGCATTCTTCTTCGCATTTTCAAACAAATCACGAACACGAGATGCCCCAACTCCGACAAACATTTCTACGAAATCGGAACCACTAATAGAGAAGAATGGTACACCAGATTCCCCTGCGACTGCACGAGCAAGTAATGTTTTACCAGTACCTGGAGGACCTACTAACAAGATCCCTTTCGGAATACGAGCCCCAATATCCACGAATTTACGTGGATCTTTTAAGAAATCTACTACTTCTACTAGTTCAGCCTTTTCTTCATCTGCACCAGCAACATCATTAAATCTTACTTTTTTCTTTTCGTTATCATACAGTTTCGCTTTACTCTTACCAAAGTTCATCACACGGTTACCACCGCCTTGTGACTGACTCAATAAGAAGAAGAATAAAATAATGATAATCAAGAAAGGTAATAATCCAGTGAAAAATTGAACCCAACCACTTGTTTTAGAAGTTTCTTTCACATTAATTTCAACTGAATTTGCTTTAGCTAATGCGTTAATTTCCGATTGTAATTGGTCACTATTTAGTGGGAGTTTTGTTAAAAATGTTTCTCCCTCTTTATAGCCTTTCATAGCACCTTCAACAAAATATACACCTTGTTCTGGTTGCATTGAAAATTTTGTTACTTTTCCATCTGCAAGTGCAGACATAAATTCGTTATAACTAATATTTTTAGTTGGCTCATTGCTCGTATTAAACGTGGCAAAAATTCCAACAATTACAAAAAATATTAATAAGTATAATATAGCGTAGCGCAGTGCTCGATTCATTCCCAGCCTCCTCACAAGGTAAACAGAAAAACTAATGATTATCTTATCATACGATTTTTGGGGCGTACAATGAAAAGCCTTCTAAAATGGCTTTAAATTAAAAAGAATACACTTCTTTCTTCAATACACCAACATATGGTAAATTTCGATATTTTTCTGCATAGTCTAATCCGTAACCAACAACAAAAGCATCCGGCACTTCAAAGCCAACATAATCTGCTTTTAGATCTACTTTTCTACCAGTGGGTTTATCAAGCAATGTAACGATTTTAATCGATTTTGCTTTACGGTATTTGAAAAGATCTACTAAATAACTTAACGTCATACCACTATCAATAATATCTTCAATAATTAAAATATCGCGACCTTCAACACTAGTATTTAAGTCTTTAACAATTTTAACTTCTCCTGAAGAAACTGTTGCATTCCCGTAACTCGATACATCCATATAGTCCATCTCAATGTATGTATCCACACGCTTCATTAAATCAGACATGAAAGGCATTGCACCTTTTAAGATTCCGATTGCAAGTGGGTACTTATCTGCATAGTCTGCGGATAGTGCTGCTCCAAGCTCTCTTGCTTTTTCTTGAATTTGTTCTTCCGTTAATAAAATTTCTAGGATGTCTTTTTCTAACATCGGTAGTCCCCCTAATTGTTAATCTCGCTTTATGTATAAGACATAGTTTTGCGAGCTAAATATCTTTGAAAATCGGTCTCCGTAACGAAGTCCAGTTACTGCTATTATATCATTTTTCTGTGTTACAAGCAGTGGCCAATCAAGTCGTTCCTCTGCAGAAATTTTTTCATCTATAAATAAGCGAGAAACTTTTTTTGGAGAGGACATTCCTTTTATTTGAATCCGGTCTCCTGGTGTTTTTTGTCTAATAGCAAGTGGAAGTAAATCACTTTCTAGTTGGAGAAACCACTTCTCGCCAGATTGATTCTCTGATAAATTTCTCGTTAAATAGATGGAAAAACCAGCACCAATATGAATCCAACCATTCTCTTCTATTACGACATTCCTAATAACTAAAGGTTGCTGATTCGAAGAGGAGAATTGAACTTTATTGTAATGACGAACGAGGAAAATAGCCTTTGGCAAATGAAGTACTTCGTTGCCATCATGCTCATTGCAAGCAGCAAGAATGGATGCAATCAAGCGATCATTAATTAGTACTTCGGAGCTTTGGTATAGATAATTTAATAGTATTAGAATTACTCTTCTTTGTAAAGCAATGGGAACTGCTGAAAATCCTATTGTATCAAGATAAAATATGCCTTCATCATCAATCGTCACAAGCTGGTCATACTTTTCCTTCGCAATCATTTGAAGAAACTCATCATCCTGTTGCTGTTTTTCCACAAACGTACGAATACTGTCACTAATATTTGGATTTTCTTCCGCAAGAAGAGGCACCAGTTTATGACGAATTCGATTTCTTGTATATGTATGTTTATCATTACTTGGATCATGTCTAAAGAGTTGATTCTGACAACGGATGAAATCTAGAATTTCTTTTTTGGTTACACATAAGAATGGTCGAATGATTTGTCCACTTGAAAAGGGTCTCATTCTTGGTATACCAGTTATGGAAGCAGTGAGTGATCCCCTTACCAATGCCATGACAACAGTTTCAATTTGATCGTCTGCATGGTGTCCAAGTACAAGCTTATCAAAGTGATGGGTAGTCATTATGTGTTCAAAATAAGCATATCGCTCTTCTCGGCATATAACTTGTACATTTCCTCCCTCTGCTGCTACTCTCTTAGGAACATCCAGTGCTGTAGCGTAAAATGAAATACCCATTTTTTTAGCGAGTTGTTCCACAAATTGCATATCCTCTGCAGATTCCTCACCTCTTAACTGATGGTCCGTATGAACAATTCCTACCTCAAGATCATACGTTTCCTTAAGTTCATTTATCACATGAACTAACGCAACCGAGTCTGCTCCACCAGAAGAAGCGACAAGAAGACGCTCTCCTTTTTGTATCAACTGGTGCTTGTCTATATATTGTTTTACCTTTCGATCGAACGGATGCATCTTCTCACCTCTTTTCTATTTAGTGTATCATCTTTTCTTGAAAGTTTGATGTTTGACGTGGTGAAAATATGGACCACTCTGGAACTACATGTTTCACTTGCATGAAAATCACCGTACGATCATCTCCTGGCAATGAATATGTTTCTTCTAACATCTTCACAAAACGTTCTGCATTCATGGATGGATCCTGAAGTATTTTTTTATAATACAACTCTTGTTTTTCAATTGTCGTATTTGCTGAAAAAACGCCGTCTGATAGCATTAGTAATACATCTCCATCTTTAATATCTACTTTTCTTGCCTCTATTGAAAAAGTAGGTAAAAATCCAAATGGTACATGCTTGCTTTCAATTTTACGCATGTTATTTCCTCGGATTAAATACGTAGACATACTCCCCGCTTTCCATGACCAAAGTTCTCCTTTTTGTAAGTCAATCAATGCTAAGTCAACCGTTGCATAACTATCTGTATCATCTTGTAAACTCATCATGTAATGAAGTGTATGCATCGTTGTTTCAGGATCCATTTTTTTATTTAAACATTCTCGCATGAATTGCATAACTCTTCTACTTTCCCGATGCGCTTCTACGTTATTCCCCATTCCGTCCGATAAAATAACAGCAAGTAAACCTGGGTGCAGAGGAAAAACGGCATGAGCGTCACCTGAATAAATGGTATTCCTACTGGAGGATGTATAAATGTCATGTGTTACAGAGAAACGAACAGATGACTTGCATGTCATTTGAATATGTTCATATGGATGATGAATTTCCTTCATAGATGTAATTTCAAAAGGCTCTTTCCATAAATCGTATAAGATAGGCAGTATTAATCTTTCACCAACCATCTTTGCTCTGGACTCTACTGGTAAACAGCATACAACCTCCATCTGACCTACCTCAATATTTAGTACATCGACTTGAAAAAAAGGGATATTACATTGTTGAAATTTCTCCTTCACAACTTCTTCATGGGAAGTATATAGAGTTACACCACTCTCTAAATTACTCATAAGTTCGCTCATATGATTCCCCATATCTCGAAGCTTAAGGGCAAACATTTTTTTCCCATGCTGCATTTCTTGAGTTAACTGTACTTTCGCTTCCCTCTCCTTTAACTCTTGCATAATTTGAGTTGGCTTTACACATTTAAACTGCAGTTTCTTTTCTATTTGTATCCTCGTCTTTTTAGATTGCTCCTCCCACTGCTTCATTAATACTGGAATCCCATTCGACTTCTCTCCCCAACATTTCTCATAATGAAAACAAGATTGGCAAGCAGCTAATACTTCCGTGCGTCCTTTATCAATAACGGCTTTAGATTCAAATCTATCTGAGATAAATCGTGTAATAAAATCAACAAAGTGTTGAAACTCATGTAATTGATTATTCACTTTTTCAGTCATCCACTTTTGCCTTCTTAAAAGAATATGAGTAGTATCAGGAAAGAGTTGGTCCTTTAAATCTTTCATCCACTTCGATGGAATGGCAAAAAACAATAACGAAGCAGTAACCAGTGACCCGATGTAAACAGAATCTAGAGGTAAAGTACGATCGTATAAAATAAAGAAAAAGGTCGCTCCAAGCATACTAAATGCCTGCCACAGTCTGCCAAATGGTTTATGCAACCCCGCTAAAAAACCAGTTACTGCATATACGGCAATCATTCCACTAAAGCTAAGTTTGGAAATACTTAATACCGTTCCCGCTAGCACTGCAACTACCGTTGATAATTGAACTCCACCGACCGCCGCCGCTACAACAATTACTAAATGTGTGAGTATTAATGGAATTGATACATACCCAATAATAAAATTGGACATCCCAGTTAACACTAGAGCACCTATTAATAAAGCAGCACCCATTCTTTCTGCAGTCCATTTTTTATGCAAAAAGTCGGGTAACGGAAGAAATAGCTGAAACAAAAATAAGGTCATAAATAAACTTAAGACACCTTCATACCCAATTGCTAACCAAACAGAAACAGGAATATCCCCCCCGTATGATACAAATTGCCATATAACTTGAATGAAAACTACATCCATTAGAACAAATAAAGGCAAAGGTATTTTCTTTATAAACCTTTTCCTATGGAGAGGAAAGATGAATGCTTGTAGTGCATGAATGACGACCTGTCCAAATCCAAGTGTAAAGCTACCAAGCAAAGCACCTGCAATCGTCCATGGTAAAAAGCGTTGAAATCTCAAATTAACAAGAGCCCAAATAGGTAGAAAAAACGGAACAGAGGCTTCAAATAGTACGACTTGTGCTAAGAAAAAAGCAAGAATAAAGAAAACTATTGTGAAAGCAATTGATACTTTACGAGCTTGTAAACTTTCTACAGCCCTTCTCCAAGATAACCCTCTTTTTTGATCTTGTTCATACATTGTTTTCAAACGTATACCTCCCTATTCAACTAGTGATCGAAGTATACCTATTTCTTTTGCAAAAAGTATGTCTCTTTCTGACATCTACTCTTAAAAAGTTTTCGACTCTTTTAGTCATGAAAAGTAAATTCTACAAATGAGATCTATAAATTTTGTCGTATTTGGATTGCATTTTACTTGAAATAAAATATAGTTGATTTCCGCTATAGGCGGACGCCTTCCGCTTCCATCAACGAAGGGAAAATGTTCGTATTTTAATAACAAAGTACTATTTATGAAATTAACTCATATATAACGAAAGGTCTTGCATATAAAAATATTTTTCTTTTTTTAAAAAAATGTTTCAAATAGTATTGACACTTTGCCAAAACGATTGTAATATGTAAATTGTTCGTTAAAACGGCGGCCTAGCTCAGCTGGCTAGAGCGTACGGTTCATACCCGTGAGGTCGGGGGTTCGATCCCCTCGGCCGCCATATATTTTTATTTTCATGAGGCCCCTTGGTCAAGCGGTTAAGACACCGCCCTTTCACGGCGGTAACACGGGTTCGAATCCCGTAGGGGTCATCTTATAAAAAAAGCAGTTCCAAAAGATTCTCTTTTGGAACTGCTTTTTTTAAATTATTTTGCTCTGTTAAATTAGGTTGTTGTTTTTTAAAAGCATATATTTTGTGACGAAAATCCACGAGACTCCTGCGAAAAAACGGGTTACCTAGACCCCACACGAAGCGCTAAAGAGGAAGACAGGCTAAGGGCGCCTCGTCCAATGGAAGGCAATCTAAGTTCGCCGCGTCCTGCGGCAACGATTGCATGACCCACATCCTGTGGGCCTCAACGCCTTCATGACCAACATCGTGTTTGCCCGAGGAGGCTAAGCAGTTCATCCGCGGAAAGCGAGCTGATTTTCGTCATTAATAACATGATCATTTAACAAAGCCTATTATTTATAAAGGAGAGCGATTTGCGAATGTTTATTAATAGACTGGAACCAGTTGAAGCTGCAACACAATTTATCTCTCAATACTTTACCAATTGCCAAGGCGCTGTTTTAGCAGGAAGCGTAGTCCGAGGAGAAGCGACAAAAACCTCTGATTTAGATATTGTAGTTTTTATAAAGGATGTCCCTTCCTCGTATAGAGAATCTCTCCTAGTAGGCGGTTGGCCAATTGAAACCTTTGTACATAACTTATCTTCATACAGAAATTACTTTGACATGGATCGCAAAAGAGCTAAACCTTCTTTGCCTAGAATGGTTGCAGAAGGACTTGTCTTAAAAGATGAGGGCATCATGGTATCGATCCAAGAAGAAGCAAAACTCCTATTATCTGATGGTCCTGAACGATGGTCTGCGGAAAATATTATGATAAAACGATATTTTATTACCGATGCTTTAGAAGACTTTATCGGAAGTACAAATAGTGATGAAGAAATATTTATTGCTAATACACTGGCAGAGTTAGTAAGTGAATTTATCTTAAGAACTAATGGCAAGTGGATCGGAACTTCGAAATGGGTGATTCGTTCATTAAAAAACTACGATGAGCAGTTTACTGAACAATTTGTAGAAGCTTTTGATTTTTATTATAAGACCCGCAACAAAGAAAAAGTGATAGACTTAGTTCATTTTGTCCTAAAACCATTCGGTGGACCCTTATTTGAAGGTTTTTCTATAGGAAAATAAAAAGTGATTTCCAAAGTTATCTAGCCTTAACTTTGGAAATCACTTTTTTATTTATGGGAGATTTGCTGTTTGTGATGATTATCATGAACGATAAAATCAGTGAAGTAACTGCGAATAGATATTTGGTGCTCTCCTATATAGAAAACTTTGTCCCACTCTACTTCATCAATTTGTAGAAGTTGTTCGATAATTGCTTTCCGTTGTTGTTTTGCATAAGTAAGGGTTTCTGTAAATGTTTGTTCATGAGCACGTGCTGCGGCTTTTGCATTAAAGGTCTCAAAATTTGGAAACGCCTCAAGCTTTTCACCTTCTTTCATCAAAGGTATACGCTCATTTAACGTAAATCGATCCCATTCTGCTAAATGCATGATAATTTCATGTGGTGACCACTTACCTTCTTTATAAGGGATGTTCGCTGTCTCTTCGCTTAGCGTAAAAAGTGAATCCACCCAGTCTAAATAATCTTTGTGTGATGTTAGAATGTCCTCTTTGCTCATAAATTACCCTCCCGCTACTTGTTAAGTCTAATAAATTGTACAAAAAAAGGCGTCAGCAAAGCTGAACACCTTTCATCTATTAAACATTTTTTCTACCGATAAAACAGACAGCATGTTATCCTCGTTTAGCGCCTCTGCCACCGCGCTTAGATTCAGTTGCACGCTTTAACGTAGACAAACGATCTTCACTATCCTTTAAGAATCGTGCCATTTTTTGCTCAAAATTCTCTTTGCCTGGACGATCACGATCATTTGGGCGATTGTTGTTACGTGGACGCTGAGGACGTTCTGGTCTCTCCGGTCTTTCCGCTTGAGGCTTTGCTTTACGAATAGATAATCCGATTTTGCCATCCGCTTCAACATTCATCACTTTTACTTCAACAACATCTCCAACCTTCAAATGCTCATTAATATCTTTCACATAATTATCCGCAACTTCGCTAATGTGAACCAGACCTGTTGAGCCTCCTGGTAGCTCGACGAACGCTCCGAAGTTAGTGATTCCTGTTACTTTACCTTGTACCTTGCTGCCTACTTCAATTGACATAAAAAAAATGCTCCTCCTTAAATTTTAAGCGACTCTTAAAACGAATTTGTATTTATTTAATACAGACTCTACCTTTATTATAGCTAACAAAAAAAGAGTGTCAATAAGACTACTCTTTTACGGATCGTTTTTTTAAAATTATTTTTCCTCTTTATCGGGCAAAGTAAAAATAATTTCCCCTTCTTCTGAAAGGAAATATTCTTTTCTTAATAATTTTCCAATGTACTCGTCATCGTTTAACTTGGAAATTTGCAGTTTTAGTATTTCTTGCTCTTCTTGCACTTTTGCAAGTTCTTCTGTCACTTGCTCTTTTTGTAGCTTTTTTTCTTCTAAAGTACTTTTACTGTTTATTAAGGTCGAAACGAAAAATCCTATAATAATAACGGATAGAACTCCAAATATACTTAACCTTTTAAATAAGCGTATTTTTTTTGACTTTTTATGTGTTACTTGACGTTGGACAGAACGAACATAATCCGTATTAATGGATGCAACTTGTCTCTCTATGGGTATGTTTTTTTGTTTCTGCCTCATGTCGCCCTCTCCTATCAAACTATTTCAATTTTTTAGTGTACTTTTTATTATAACGTAGGTTTGGTTTTTTCTGAAGGGCCAAATGCCATATTTTTTGATAGAGAAAACGAAAAGGTTTTAGGAGTACCCCTATAATCAGTAGGATAAAATTCACAATTTTACGTAGGATCGTTACTATTAATCGTAAGATAAACCATATTGGTTGTACGATTAAACGCAAAAAGATTCTTCCAGCTAGCCGAAATACGGGCTGAAAAAACTGCTCATACAATAGAATTCCTACTATTTGTGCAAGCGGGTCATATATTCGCCATATTCCATCACGCACATTAAAAAGGATATAAAAAGTTCCTATTCCAAGTAATATCCATACTAAAATTTCTAAAGCAATACGATATTTAAAAATCAAGGAACGCCGCGGAAAATTATCCGTTATAAAGCGCGTCCCTTCGATTATAGCACCAACTAGCACTCCACTCAGGGTCATTAATAATAAACTAAAAAACTGTAGAGAGAGTGTCATCCGAATAGTTTATGAAGTAACCCTCTAGCGCCTTCTAAATTCTGCTCCTCATCATATTGCATTACTCGAACAATTCCTTCTAAAGTAAGAAGCCCTTTATCAACATCTAAATGGACAATTTTCAAATCGTCTCCTTTAATGTGAAGAATACCTTGAGACGTTCTTACGTAAAATTCTTGTTGATCGAATCGTTCAATTGATTTTACAGATGTTAAGTCCATTCTTTTGCGATTTCTTAAGGAAATTAAGTGATCCCCCGATGGAATTGTAATTGTTTGGTTTTCTGCTTGATATTGCATATAATCTCTCCTCTCCTTGTCCTATTTTCATTGTATGCACATAAAAAAAAAGCATGACAACTGCCATGCTTTTTTCTCAATAAATATTGATCCAACTTTAAACTAGTATCATACAATTCTTAGTCTTCATCATCGATAAATTCTGGATCTACTTTTTCTAGTCGCTCTTCTTTTGTAATAGTAAACATTGAAGCTGCATCTTCTTTTTTCGCAGAATCTTTAATAGCATCGACCATAGCTGTCACCACTTTTTGTCCAAAGCGGATAGACAACTCATCTCCTACTTTTACAACAGAACTTGCTTTCACTACTTTTCCGTTAATTGTAATTCTTCCTTGGTCTGCTACTTCTTTTGCTAATGTTCTACGTTTGATCAATCTGGAAACTTTTAAAAACTTATCTAATCTCATAAAGACACTACCTCTCTAATTTTTTGGCTTCTTTCCAAAATCCATCGAGTTCTTCTAAATTATAGCTGGAAAAATCGCCTTTTCCTTCTTTTACACGCAACTCAATAAATTGGAATCTTCTTTTAAACTTTTCGTTAGCTTGCATCATTGCTAGCTCTGGAGATAGTCCGTAAAAGCGCGCTAAATTGACAACTGTAAATAACAAATCTCCCAGCTCATCTACTTGCGTATCCTTTGTACCAACTTCCAGCTCTTTTTTCCACTCATCTAGCTCTTCCTCAAACTTTTCCCAAGCTCCAGACACAACTGGCCAATCAAACCCAACTTTTGCAACTTTCTTTTGATAATTATAAGAGGTTAACAAAGAAGAATCCGTTCTCATTTCTCCATCTAATAAAGACTCCGTAATCTTTTTTTGCTCTTCCGCTTTAATCTGTTGCCAGTTGCGAAGAACATCCTCTGAATTATTTGCTACTACATCTCCAAAAACATGTGGATGTCTTCGAATCATTTTATCTGAAATCACTGCTAGAATATCTTCTAAACTAAAGTAGCCATTATCTTCGCCTATTTGCGCATGTAAAAACACTTGGAGAAGTACATCTCCTAGTTCTTCGACGATGTGCTCATCATCTTCTTCATCGATGGCCTGGAGAAGCTCATATACCTCTTCTACTGCATATTTCTTTAGAGAGTCATGTGTTTGCTCCCTATCCCATGGACAGCCGTTAGGGCCACGTAAATCAGCTACAATCTGTCTAAGTGTTTGCCACTCCTTCAATCTATTTTCTTGCGCAAGTATTGGTGGAACATATAATGTTGTTAAATTATCTAATTTCATTACTCGATCTAACTCGTATAACGGCACCTTAGTTAATTTTTCTTGGGAAGAGCCAGCAGCGGTAACAATCGTTACTTCATATTCATCTGGGTACTTTTCCATCAGAGTTAGTTTTACTTCTGAGGCACTAAAGGCATCATAGACTTGACCTATTAATACATGGGAACCCATTTGAATATCATCACGCTTTAAACTCGTTCCGTCTAATAACTGAAATCCTTCAATGGGATCAATTCGCAAGGCTGCAAATATAGGGTCCAGAAAGCTTTGTCCACCTTCAATTCGAATTATTACTTTTCCTTGTCGCTCGGCTTCAACTAATAACTGAACAGTTTGTTCTGCTACTAAGGGATGGCCCGGCACTGCGTATATAACTGGATTATCCTTTGCCAATTGAAGAAGCTCGTCCACAATTTCTTCATAAACCCCTTCAAATTGTTCATTCTTTTCATATATACCATCAAAGCTTGTCCATGTAAGGCCTTCTGCTTTTAATTCCTGCAAAACAGGATGTTGCTCCGTACGGACATAAAGATGCTCTGCTGTTTTTAGTTTTTTATATATTCCCAGAGGTAACTGATCTAAATCACTTGCTCCAAGGCCAATAATTGTTATTTCATTCATCTACTCACAACCTTACTTTTCTTTATTCAACCAAAGCTGAAAGGTAGCCATTCTTCTTCCGAACGGCAATAAAAACCACTCTTTTTCCGCAATGACACGCCTTTTTGCCAATATTACTAGAAATATCCACGCTCCTAAAAGAACTGCACTTAACGATATAACGACTGACTGAATTCGACTCGATAAACGAGCAAACAAAAAGGCATCTGCCACGTATACATATGCACCTACACAAACAATCATCATTATTGAAGAAATAGCAATACCTTTATAAAACGAAAAAGAACCAAAACTTATTTTCCAACTCTTTTTAAAGTAATAAAACATCAGAACGAACACGATTGCTAAACTAATATTTCCAGATATAGCTGCACCTAATACGCCATAAGATGGTATAAGCATACCATTTAATAGCCACTTACTGCATACTCCAAGTAGTAAAAACAATGTAGGCATACCCACCTTACCACTTCCTTGCAACATTGCCATTAATGTAAGAATTAATGACATCCATATAATCTGAAAGGAAAATACCATTAATGTAATAGATTCATCTCTCGTTTGGAAAAGCATTTCATTTACATATGGTAGTACTACGATAAGACCCAATGTGGCAGCAATTCCAAATGTAAAAGCAACTCGATAGGTAAGCTGCATGAATGGTATAGCTGTTCGCCCTTTTTCTTTGTTCATTCGATGTGCGACAAGGGGTACAATCGCTAAAGATAGTGTAGAGGCAATTACTATTCCTAGTTGTACAAGTGGTTGGCCTCGATCATAAATTCCTTTCTTCTCCATCGCTTGCTGCTTTTGCATACCGCTTTCAAGAAGTAATTGAAAAACAGTAAATGAGTCGACGAGCTGCAATAATAAAAATAACAAGGCACTGATACTGGCACCGATGCTAATCAGTGTCAAATCTTTCACAACTGGCCATAACTGCACGGGTTGGCTTTTGTTATCCATGGTCTTGTGTCTAACTGTTTTCCAATAAGCAAAGGATAAAAATAAAACCCCAGCTAGTTCACCTGCTACCGCTCCATACATCGCCATACTACCTGCCTTGTATAGATCTAAAGTATTTGACACAACAATCCATGTGCCCAATAAAATGACGGATACGCGTACAGCCTGCTCTACTATTTGGGCATAGGCAACTGATTCCATACGCCCTTCGGATTGGAATTCTCCTTTTAAAACAGCAAGGATAGGCATTAATAAAATCACGTAGGACCCTGCTTTTAATAATTGAGCTAAATGTATATCTCCCATTGCATTTGCTATAGAATCCGCACCAAAGAATAAAAAAAGAAAACATAAAATAGATGTTATCCCAATATAGTAAAAAGCTATTTGTCTAACTTTTGGAATGGCATACGCTCTACCTGATGCTTTATAGTCTGATAAAATTTTAGATAACGCAACTGCAAACCCGTAAGAAGTCCATGTAGTAATAATAGCAATGAACGGATACACTTGTTGGTAAATATAAAAACCTTCATCGCCTACTAAATTTTGAAAAGGTATACGGTAAACAGCGCTTAGCAGCTTTACAATGATTGCTGCAACAGTCAGCATTGCCGCTCCCTTCATATATGTTTTCATATTCCATTCATTACTCATCATAAAATCCTTCTTCCATCCAGCAATAGCACTATTATATACAAAAAAGCCTTCCTCTTGTATAAAGAGGAAGGTTTTTTTAATTCTCCATTTGTTTTGCTAAAAAATTTGCAGCTGTTTCAATTGCTTTTAATTCCGCTTCCCCAATATAGTGCACTTTGGAAATGATAAAGATTGCTCCTATCGGATCTCCAGACGCGATAATGGGTGCAATACAATAAGATTTGACTGTTTCAAAAACACCAGGTACCCATTCTACAGAGTTTTCATGTTTTTCCATAACAATGGTACGCTTATTTACAATGTCTTCTACATCAGGACTTATCCTACGTTTCAAATAATCCTTTTTAGACAGGCCTGCTGCTGCAATCATTTCGTCCCGGTCACTTATTAATACTGGTGTTCCTAACGTCTCGTAAAGAGTCTCCGCGTATTCTTTTGCAAAATCTCCAAGCTCATTAATCGGTGAGTATTTCTTTAATATTATTTCTCCTTCTCTATCCGTAAAAATTTCCAGAGGATCTCCTTCTCGGATGCGAAGTGTTCGACGAATTTCTTTGGGAATAACCACTCTTCCTAAATCATCAATACGACGTACGATGCCTGTTGCTTTCATGTAATGTGCCTCACTTTCGACAGATTGGGAACTAAAGTTCATTTCTGCCATAGTATGTATCACATGCCATCAAAATATGCAAAGTACTATTCTACTTCATCTATTTCTTTTTTTGCCTTAGGCAATAACATCATCATATCCTCTAATATATCAAATGAATTAAATCTACCTGCCTTACGTTCATCTATTGTAATCACTAAGTTTGCATTGTTCATATTAAATCCAACTGCGCGGCCATATTTCATCGATTCCTCTACAAGCATTGCACCGTTTATATTTTTTGTTCCTTCTCCATTTAAACGAATGGAAACAATTTTATTTGCTTCTTTAATTGATTCCACGCCAACAGCTTTACCCCAAACTTTCATTCTGGCAATACGCAGTAACTTTTCTGCTTCAAGAGGCAAATCACCAAAACGATCCTGTAATTCATCTATAAGATCAAAGTATTCTTCTTCCTTTTCCATTGCTTTCACACGTTTATACATCTGAATCTTTTGGTATCCATCTGGTATATATTCATCTGAAATATATGCATCTGTACTTAATACAATTTCCATATCAGCTATATCTTCTTTTTTAACTCCGGTACGTTTTTCTTCAATTGCATCTTCCAGCATTTGTGTGTATAAGTCAAAGCCAACAGAGTCTATGAACCCATGCTGCTGCGAACCTAACAGGTTTCCTGCCCCACGGATAGATAAATCTCGCATGGCAATTTTAAATCCAGATCCCAGCTCTGTAAATTCTTTAATTGCTTGCAATCTTTTTTCCGCAACGTCTGTGAGAACTTTATCTCTTTGATGCATTAAATACGCATATGCAACACGGTTTGACCGTCCAACACGCCCTCGTAACTGATAAAGCTGAGACAATCCCATTTTATCTGCATCATGTATGATAAGCGTATTTACGTTAGGGATATCAATTCCTGTTTCAATTATGGTTGTCGTTACTAAAACATCGTATTCTCCTTCTAAAAAACTAATTATGACGGATTCTAGCTCTGTTTCAGACATTTGTCCATGTGCAAATCCTACCCGCGCACTTGGCACAAGCATTTGAATTTCATCCACTTTACGCGTAATGTCTTCCACTCTGTTGTATAAATAAAACGCCTGTCCTCCCCTAGCAAGCTCTCTTTCGATTGCCTCTCGAACAAGAGAACCGTTATATTCCATCACATAAGTTTGAACTGGAAAACGATTTTTGGGAGGTGTCTCAATAACAGATAGATCACGAACACCAATCATCGACATATGTAATGTTCGTGGAATTGGTGTTGCTGTAAGAGTCATCACATCTACATTTGTTTTTAATTGTTTAATTTTCTCTTTATGTTTTACTCCAAATCGTTGCTCTTCATCCA
Source organism: Psychrobacillus sp. FSL H8-0483 (assembly GCF_038637725.1). Classification (NCBI taxonomy): domain Bacteria; kingdom Bacillati; phylum Bacillota; class Bacilli; order Caryophanales; family Bacillaceae; genus Psychrobacillus; species Psychrobacillus sp. FSL H8-0483. The sequence continues at coordinate 61,177 of NZ_CP152052.1, read as the reverse complement.
CAACTAGGAGCCCTAGATCATGATATTCAACGTCTTTCGATAGTATGCGATGTGTTCCCACTGCTACATCTACTAAGCCCTTTTTTAAGCCACTAGTCGTTTCGGTTTGTTGTTTTTTCGTACGAAAACGACTAAGTAAACCAACTTTAATCGGGAAATCCTGAAAACGCTCCAACATGGTCTCGTAATGTTGTTGGGCGAGAATTGTCGTTGGACATAAAAATGCTACTTGTTTACCTTCCATTACAGCTTTAAACGCAGCGCGAATAGCTACCTCTGTTTTTCCATATCCTACGTCTCCACAAATGAGGCGATCCATCGGACGGGCTTTTTCCATATCTTGTTTGACTTCTTGAATAGAACGAAGCTGGTCTTCTGTTTCCTCATACGGAAAGGCCGCTTCAAATAATTGCTGCATTTCCCCATCTGGTTCAAATGCATATCCTACCTCTGCCTCACGTTTTGCATAAAGCTTCAGTAACTCATCTGCAATATCTTGAACAGCAGCAGATACCTTCGTTTTAGTTTTTTTCCAATCCGCTCCACCTAATTTATGGAGCTTTGGATCCTTCTCTCCAGAAGCGACATATTTTTGTATAAGATCAATTTGATCCACTGGAACAAATAATTTATCTTCACCACGATAACGTATATGCAAATAATCTTTATGAATTCCGTTAACTAGAAGTGTTTCTATTCCGATATATTTCCCTATCCCATGGTGTATATGTACAACATTATCTCCTGGTTTTATTTCCGAATAACTTTTAATGCGTTCTGCGTTAGTTACTTTTTGCGTTCTTGCTTTTTTCTTATGCCTTTGTTTAAATAATTCAGCATCTGTTATTACTGCAATTCGTTGGAGAGGCAATTCAAACCCAGCTTCTAAATCACCTTCTACAATATAAATTCCAGGGTTTTGTAAATCCTCTACAGTGGCCCCAATCTTTGAAACTATTTCATAATCTTCTAAAACATTATGAACCTTCTGTACACGATCTTTTCCATCTGCAAGAATTAGAACACGGAACTTTCCTTGTAAAAATCGTTCCACTTCATTTTTTAACAAATGAATTTGTCCGTGGAAGTTTTGCATTGGTTTACAAGAGATGCTCATATTTTTCTTAATAGTTATTCCTGAGAATGTACGTGAAAACAAGGAAAAGTATAGTTTCTCATTGGGAAGCATCTGCAAAATTTCTTTTAAGTTAAAGGACGGCTTTACATTATGAACTGTTTTTCCTTCTTCTAACAAAGACAAAAACCAATCGTTTTCTTCTCTTTCTAACGTTTCTGTTACTTCTTGAATTCTTCCTAGCTCATCAAATAATACCAAACCGCTTTTATTAAAATAGTGACCTAAAAAATTTGTTTTCTCAAGCAATGATACGTACTTCATAAATTCTTTTGGTTGCTCACCTTGTTTTAAGAGTTCAATATCTTGCTGTATATTTTGATAAAATTGCTCTTTTAACTCTTGTATTTTAACCTTTTTCAAACTTTCAGCTAAAGCTTCTTCAAGTCTGTGGGCAAGTAATGCTTTTTTACTTTCCGTTAACACGTATTCAGATGCTGGTAAAATACGAATATCTTTTAGCTTTTCTAAAGAACGCTGATCCTCCGCAGAAAATGTACGAATAGAGTCAACTTCTGTGTCAAACAACTCAATCCGTATCGGGTTTTCTAAATAGAGTGGATAGATATCAACAATTCCACCTCTTAAAGCAAATTCTCCAGGTGTTGTGACCATTGGTTGTCGGACATACCCCATATTCACAAGGCTTTGCAGAAACGTTTCCAGTACGATTTCGTCGCTCTCTGCAATGGAGACTGTACTCTCTTTCCAATCCTCCACACTCGGCATATGTTTCTTAAGACCTGCAATCGGGACAATGTAAATACCATTTTTTTTCGTCAGCATATGGTCTAACGCTTCTAATCGTTGTGCCCGAAGCTCTGGACTAGTTATCGATATATCTGCAGCTATAAGCTCATCTGCAGGGTAAAGTCTCACTAGATCTTCCCCAACTAATTTAACTAAATCCTCTGTCAGTTTTTGAGCATGAAGTAAGTTTGGTGTAACGATAAGAATGGATTTCTCCAGGGAATTGTATAGCAATTTAGTAAAAACAGCTCTAGCACTTCCAGAGAGACCTGTTATTAATTGTTGGTCCTTTCCACTCTCTAATTCTTTCACTAGCTTTTGTATATGTGTATCTTCGATTAATAAGTTGCTTAGAAGTTCCATTTCAACCCACCCTTAGTTAATTAACGAAAGTACCTATTTTATGATGATAACAAAAAACAGAAAAAGGCTTTGTGCACAAAATTGTGCCAAAGCATCTTTACTGTATCCATTTTTTCAAAGCATAGTAATTTGGGAACTTTTGAAGGGAGCTCTGACACTCCTCACAAATGCATTGTACTGTGTAATCTCCATCAGCTCCGTTTTCTATATATATATGTTGTTCATCCGGTTTAATTTCATGTTTAAGCAAAAATTGACTGTCTATAGAATCGAATGGCAACTGACCAATCTCTGTTTCACAATGACGGCATTTATATCGAATTGGCATGGTCACTAAAACCCCCTTTTTAGGAAGTATAGACCTTACCATCATTTTTTATGCACCATTGTATGTATTCATTACTTCTAAAAAACTTTTCAGAAGCCAATCTTCACATGCATCTGCACTTTTTTTCACCGCTTGCTCCATCTCAGTCTTTTCGTCATCACTAAATCTAGATAAAACGTAGTCTGGAACTTTCATCCCGTTTTTAGGGCGATCTACTCCAATACGAATACGATTAAATTCTTGTGTACCAAGATGCTGAATAATAGATTTTATGCCGTTATGACCACCAGCGCTTCCCTTTTGACGTAGTCGAAGTTTTCCTACTTGTAAATCTAGGTCATCATAAATAACAACTATTTGGTCATCTTCAACCTCAAAATAATCCATCATAGGTACAATACATTCTCCGGATAAATTCATATATGTTAGCGGTTTTAATAACATCACTTTTTCCGTTCCAACATGAGAAATACCGTACATCCCATTAAACTTCGATTGTGTAAGCGGTATATTTAATCGACTGGAAAGCTCATCTATTACATGAAAACCAATATTATGCCTAGTCGATTCAAATTGCTTCCCTGGATTTCCAAGACCTACAATAATTTTCATTCCATTCCATTCCTTTAATACGTATTTCCTTTAGTTTATCATATTCAAAACAAAAGAGATTGCCTTAGGACAACCTCTTTTGATTTATTATTCTTCTGTTATTGTTTCTTCAGTGACTTCAGCTCCGTCAGCTTCGGTTGATTCAGTTTCTTCCACTTCGACGCGAGGTGCTGAAACAGTTACTAGTGTATAGTCATCTTCATTCACAATTGTATAGTGTTTTTTTGCTCGAATATCTGCGACTGTTAAGGTATCACCAATTACCATGTTCGATACATCCACATCAATACTTTCAGGAATATCAGAAGGTTTCACCTTAATCGTAATTTCTCGGTTCGGTTGTTGAAGCATTCCACCCTCGGAAGCTCCTACTAAATCACCAATCATATTCACTATGACGTTTACTTCTAGTTCTTCCTTCATATTGATCGCTAAAAAGTCTGCATGAATTATTTGACCTTTTAAAATATTCATTTGGTAATCACTTAATACTACGTTGACAGGTTTACCGTCTACTTCTAGTTTCATGACACCATTCCGACCAACTTCTCGAAGCGCTTTGGATAGATCTTTTTCATTTAAGGCAATCGATTGTGTTTCCAATTCAAATCCATAAACTACCGCTGGGATGAAACCACTTTTTCGTAACTTCGCATTATCTTTATGTTCACGCTTTTGAGTTTTAACTAATGTGCTCATCTATTTTCATCCTCCAATAAGTTCTTATCCTATTTAGATATATACCCATTTGGAGGACGTTTCAAACGTTATAGGATCAATCAAATAATGTACTTACAGATTTCTCTTCGAAAACTCGTACAATTGCATCACCTAACAATTTTGCAACAGACAATTCTTTGATTTTTGGAGAAGTTTTATCTTCAGCTAATTGAATAGAGTTAGTAATGACTAATTCTTTTATAACAGAATTATCAATACGTTCAATTGCTGGTCCAGATAATACTGGGTGTGTGCAGCAAGCGTATACTTCTTTTGCGCCACTTTCCATAAGTGCTGCTGCTGCAATAGAAATGGTGCCAGCAGTATCAATAATGTCATCAATTAATATAGCTGTTTTACCTTCTACATTACCTACGATATTCATAACCTCTGCCACGTTTGGACGCGGACGACGTTTATCAATAATTGCAATTGGAGCTTTTAGACGATCTGCCATTTTACGAGCACGAGTTACACCACCGTGGTCAGGGGATACGATAACCAATTCTGCCGGATCAAAGTTCTTACCTAAGAAGTAATCAGATAAAATTGGAGCTGCCACTAAATGATCTATTGGAATATTAAAGAATCCTTGAATTTGTGGAGCATGTAGATCAAGTACGATCGCACGAGTTGCGCCTGCAGTTGTTAATAAATCTGCTACAAGTTTAGCTGTGATTGGCTCACGAGCACGTGCTTTTCTGTCCTGACGTGCATATCCGTAGTAAGGGATTACTACACTAATTGTACGAGCTGAGGCACGTTTTAGTGCATCAAGCATTATTAATAATTCCATAAGATGTTCGTTTACAGGGCCTGAAGTTGATTGAACAATGAATACATCGCATCCACGAATACTTTCCTCGATATTGATCTGTACTTCACCATCACTAAATCTAGTAACTGTACTTTTACCTAGAGGTACTCCTACTTCTTTTGCGATTTCTTCTGCTAATTCTCTATTAGAATTAAGAGTAAATATTTTCAATTTTGAGTTTGCATATTGTTCTGGCATGGTAATCCTCCTGAGTTGTGGGTTATTTTAGTTTTTGTTTGTTTACGTAGCCTTCTTTATTCTCCTGTCGAACACGGCCTATTGCAAGTGCTTCTCCAGGTACATCTTTTGTAATAGTAGAACCTGCAGCAACATATGCTCTACTGCCAATCGTAACTGGTGCTATTAAATTGGAGTTACAGCCAACAAAAGCATCGTCTTCAATCGTTGTTACAAACTTATTTTCTCCATCATAGTTTACAGTAATCGCTCCACATCCAACGTTTACATTCGAACCAATGGATGCATCCCCCATATAACTTAAATGAGAAATTTTACTTCCGTTCCCTACTGTCGATTTTTTTACTTCGACAAAGTTTCCGATTTTTACATCATTGCCAACCTCTGACTTTGGTCGAATATGCGCAAATGGACCAATAGCTGTGTGATCTCCCACTTCGCTAGATAAAACGACAGATGAATGGATAGTTGTTCCATTTCCAATTACACTTGAAACAATATGGCTGTTTGGACCTATCGTGCAGTTTTCTCCAATAGTAGTTTTACCTTCGATGATTACTCCAGGCTGAAGAACCGTGTCAGGACCAATAATGGCCTCGCTACTAATGTATGTATTTTGAGGATCTATAATCGTTACGCCTTCACGCATATGATGATGTGCAATACGAGAACGCATAATTTGTTCTGCTTGAGATAATGCTATACGATCATTTATCCCTAGTGATTCTTCAAATTCATTTGCAGCAAAGGCTGAAATTACTTCGCCTTCTTTTTGTAAAATCTCGATTACATCCGGTAAATAATATTCACCTTGAGCGTTTTCATTTTTAACTAACTTTATAGATTTAAACAAAGCTTCGTTATCAAAACAATACGTTCCAGAGTTAATCTCATTTACAAGCAGTTCTTCTTGTGATGCATCTTTTTGTTCTACAATGCTTTTAACATTTCCATCTTCCGATCGAATAATTCTCCCATAACCAGTTGGATTATCCGCAATTGCAGTTAAGATGGTTGCTTTAGCACCAGTCTGTTTGTGATGATTTAATAGATTATTCATCGTTTCTACGGTTATAAGTGGTGTATCACCACATATAACAATCGTTGTACCTGAAAGAGTTGCAAGTGCTGGCTCAGCCTGTAATACGGCATGGGCAGTTCCTAGTTGCTCTACTTGTAGAGCATATTCACTTCTATTCCCTAACTGACTTTGAACAGTTTCTGCACCGTGGCCTACGATCGTGACAATTTTTTCAACACCTAGCTTCTCCATGTTTTCTACAACGTGTTCTACCATAGGCTTTCCACAAACAGGATGTAATACTTTATATAGACTAGACTTCATACGAGTTCCCTTACCAGCAGCTAATACGACCGCGTAAGTATTTGTCATTTTCCGTTTTCCCTCCAGTGGGCTAATTTCCTCTTTTGACTATAGCCGAAATGAAGCGATTTTTCAAGGAAATATCTCTTGACAAATACATTACAAAACAAGTAATATAGACAACTTTACTGCACAAAAAAACCATCTCTATCATAGAAATGGTTTTGTTTTGTAATTATACTATTATATGCTTGCTTCTTTTAATCTTTCTTCTTCTACATCATCACTTAGATGATAAGCATATAATACCGCTTCTTGAATTTTTGAGCGGGTTCCAGAATTTATCGGATGTGCAATGTCACGAAATTCGCCTTCAGGAGTTCTCTTACTCGGCATCGCAACAAATAATCCATCATTTCCATCAATTACTCGTATATCATGTACAACAAATTCGTTGTCCAGTGTAATGGAAGCGATAGCCCTCATACGGCCATCTGTCAGTACTTTGCGTAATCTCACGTCAGTTACTTCCATTTCTTCACCACCCCTTTTTTCAAATTACAAAAATCCATCTTATTTACTATTCCACAAAAATTTAAAATGTCCTTCTTTATTTACGAATATTTTTAATATTGTAAAACAAAAGTATTAAAATACGTATTCTTAGAATCCTGTAATATTTCATCACGGCTGTTGATTATCCAATTTACACCATTAAAATTTTACAAGAAATGTGCAAGGATCCCATTTTGCACTTGTACGTTTTTGATTTGCTTTTGACGAAATGATCACTACATCATTACCCAGGGCTAAGTGCATCTTTTACTGCTTACTTTATAAAAAGGAACTAGCCAATTCTTTCATTTCCAAAATCTTTAAAACTTTGTATCGTTTTCGGAGGTCTTTGGACAGACTTATTGCTCTATCATTACCGATTGATTTTTAATAGAGGCTGGTCGTGACTGACGTCACGACCAGCCTCTATTTTCTCGGTAATCTTATGCCGTTTGTCCGTCCGTCGCCCTTCTTCAACAGTACGAATAAGGTTAAGATCTTTTTAGATAATGAGTGAATAGATTCTATCTTACTCATGTTGAAAGCCCCCGAAGATGCAATTTCGGGGGCTCTAGTGCTCCTCTATATAATAGATCCTAACTATTTTTAGGTCATATACTCTTTTACCAGTAGAAGAAAATTAGCAGAAATGCTCTTCTTAAAGATTCTTGTTTGCTAACAGGTCCATCCCCCTCTACCTTACCTTGTATACAATCCACTGCATTTTCCTATCGTTCAAAGCACCAGTAACTTTATGCACTCCAAAACTATATACTTCCCAAATCTTTTAGTTGTCCTTTCTTTTATGATTGATTTGAAAACATTTACTTGATTGTAGTGAAAGGCGGCGACTCCAGCGGGATGAGTGAGACAGATGAACCATCACAACGGACGCGTAGCGGCGGTGATGGTTCATCGCTCACCCCGCGGAAAGCGTCCGCCTGTAACGGGAATCAACAGTAGTATTGAATCGATTTTTTCTCCAAAATATCTGAACACTGGATTTATGGAATGGAAAATTATATACTTTCTTATTCTTTCAAAAAAAAAGCATGCTTTCCGAAGAAAACATACTTTTTATCTTATATAATTGCTATTACTTCTATTTCTACTTTTACATCTTTCGGTAGTCGAGCAACCTCTACTGCAGAACGCGCTGGTTTGTGCCCCTCAAAATGTTTTTCATATGCTTCGTTAAATTCAACAAAATCGTTCATGTCTTTTAAAAAGACTAATGTCTTTACTACTTTTGATAAGGAAGAACCTGCTTCCGTCAGTACTGCATCTAGATTAGCAAATACCTGTGCTGTTTGTTCTGTAATAGAACCTTCTACTACTTCTCCTCCAGGTGTTAATGGAATTTGACCTGAGCTATAAAACATTCCATTTACAATGACCCCTTGAACATAAGGTCCGATAGCCGCTGGTGCATTAGTTGTTGATACTGCTTTCATCTAAATTTCCACCCTTCTCAAAATAATTTCCTTCAGTTAATGCTATTGTGCCATCTTTTTCATTGACTTCATGAAGTTTTACAAGAGATAAATAATCGTCTACTAACTGTTCACCTTCATGCTCTGCCTCTACTAATACAGCAATGCCTGCAAGCTCACAATTAAATTCTTCTAGTAAACTCTTCATCCCATTAATCGTACCTCCGACTTTCATAAAGTCATCGGTGACTAATACTCGCTGCCCTTTTTCCATACTTCTTTTGGAAAGAACCATTGTTTGAATACGTCTTGCAGATCCAGAAACATAATTAATACTTACTGTTGGACCTTCTGTCACTTTGCTATCTCTACGAACAACTACGACTGGTACATTTAAATGTCTAGCTATGGCATGTGCAATAGGAATACCTTTTGTGGCAACCGTCATAATTGCATCTATTTTTTCATTAGCAAAAGCTGAGGCAAAAACTTTACCGACCTTATTCATAAGAGACGGGTTCCCCAACAAGTCCGTCATATATAAGTAGCCACCAGGTAACAGGCGCTCTACTTTGGAAAGCTGTTCGATTAAATCTGCAGCAATTTGTTTTACATCTTGATCAGTCATTGTAGGTATAAATTTTACGCCACCTGCTGCTCCAGGCACAGTTACAAGTAAACCTCTACCTCTTTCTTCAAACGTTTCTTTTACAATAGTTAAATCTTCACTAATAGAAGACTTAGCTGATTCATACAATGAAGCAAAGAACGTTAAAGAAATTAATTTATGAGGGTGTTCAATTAGATAGTGAGTCATGTCTACAAGCCGTTCACTTCTTTTCCATTTCATATAATCACCTCAAATCACGAATATTTTATTAAAAACTTAACACAATTATCCGTGTTTAAGCAAGTGAATCCCGGTCTCCAATTAATCGAACTGCATAAACCTCATCACAAAAACCACGAAGTCCATTATATACCCTCTGCACTCTCGACTCTTGGTTGACCAGCCCAAACACAGTTGGGCCGCTACCACTCATCAACACAGCATCTGCACCAAACTTTTGCATTTGTTCTTTTAATCCAGCAACCTCTGGATATAACTTTAGAGTAACCTCTTCTAATACATTCCCTACGGAAGCACACATCAAATCAAAATCTTTTTCCTCTATTGCTTTAACCATATGTTTTGTATTTGGATGTACTATATTATTTATTTTTAAATTACCATAAATATCTGCTGTCGAAACTCCTAACGTTGGCTTTGCTAGGATTATCCAACAATTTGCGGGAGCTGGTAGTTCTCGTATCTTTTCTCCTCTACCCGTTGCAAGTGCTGTACCACCGTATACACAAAAAGGAACATCTGACCCTATCTTCGTACCAATTTGGGCGAGCTCGTCCAAAGTAAGTCCTAAACCCCAAATTGTATTTAATCCTCTTAACGTTGCAGCGGCATCACTGCTACCACCAGCTAAACCGGCAGCCACTGGTATGTTTTTCTCAATTTTAATGGAAACTCCTAATTTCACCTGATACGTATCTTTCAGTACTTTTGCGGCTTGATAGGCTAAGTTTCGATGATCATTTGGCACAAAACGATCAACTGACAAAATATGTATTTCTCCATCTTCTCTTACTTCTAATCCAATACGGTCCGCCAAATCAACTGTTGTCATAATCATTTCGACTTCATGGTAACCATCAGGACGTTTATGTAATACATCCAGTGTTAAGTTTATTTTGGCAGGCGCTTTTACATAATACATTCCATCTGCTCCTTTTCCAACATATATTGTCCCCTATTTTACCACAGTAATTTCTATTTGAAAAAAACGAAAAGCATGCTTGTACAACACAAAAAAGAAAAGGCGGATTTCTCCGCCTTTTCTCCTTGCTAGTTGTCCACTATTCTTTGGATTTCGTTTGCATACCGGTTTGTAACCAGAATAGTCATATTCAAGATTTACTTTGGCAACTTCGATTGCTGTTCAGCCATTTCAATTGCTCGCTTTACCATATTACCTGCATCACGTGATTTTATTCCACCCCAGCCTTCGGTCTTGACTACCTCATAAAATCCAAGATCTTTTGCAATCTCTTCTTTTAATTCTTTAGACATAATACCTTTTCTAGCCAAATGGGGAATCCTCCTTTTCAAATACGCCTCGGTGTATTTTCATCTAGATTTTGATTTGTGGTTGGACCTGCAGGATGCAGGACAGTCAGTTACTCTCGCGTGAGTACGACGAACATAAGCTAACATCCTAATGCAAAATCTGTGCCATCCGCCTGAGGCAGTAACTTTATTCAGCTTGTATCTTTACTTCTCGCCACTGCGCAAGCTCGTTGCAAATAAACATCACTGAATTAAGTTGAACAACTAGCTTTATAAGTATGTCCGGAAAACAGAAAAAAACTCCTTTTCTATTCAGCTGAACAGAGAAGGAGTTTTTTAAATATAAAAAATCGAAAATAAAAGTTCTAAACAATCATTTCACAACTATTAAATTATTTGCTTCATCAAAAATAGTGATTTCTACTGCTTCTGTCAAAATGTCTGCATAACTATAAGATACACGTTCAAAAGAATTTTCATCTTGATCCAAGTCGATAACGAATACAGCATGGTAAGTTTCTCTTAATACACCGGCACGTTCGATTGTTTTCTTTCGTCCTCCGTTTGCTTTTAACTGCAAACGTTTGCCTAAATGATGATCTAATGACTTCTTAATATCAGCTAAAGTTTTTGGCATTTCGCTTACACCTCACTGAATACTATGATAACATCGTTTATAATTTTTGTCAAACAAAATATTTTAACAATCATAACACATATTTGTCAACGTTTTTATTATTTATATACAACACTTTTATTTATAAACATTACTAATATTGTAACAAGTGTTATTAATGAAAATGAGGATATAGCTCATCCGCTAGTTGACCAAATTCTACGATTGATAAAGTTTCGCCTCTTCTTGTTGGATCGATATTCACTTTTTCTAATGATTGAATGATTAACTCTTTTTTCTCTTTCCCGTTTGGTAAAGAGGACTGCAGATTATTAATAATTGTTTTTCTTCTTTGAACAAACGATCCTCTTGAAACTTTAAATAAAAAGTCTTCATCAATTACATGGACGGGAGGTGTCTCATGTCGAGTAAGTTTTATAACCGCAGAATCCACATTAGGCTGAGGCATAAAAACAGCCTTTGGAACAACCATTGCTACTTCCGCTTTCATATAGTATTGAATAGCTATCGACAGCGAACCATATGCTTTTGTACCTGGTGAGGCAGTAATTCGATCCGCTACTTCTTTTTGCATCATGACAACCATTCCACGAATTGGTAAACGGTCCATTAATAATTTCAGTAATATTGGTGTTGTTACATAGTATGGTAAGTTCGCTACGACCATTACATCTTGAAAATCAGAAAGTTTTTCTTTAAAAAGTGCTTTTACATCTGCTTCTAAAATATCGGAATGAATAATTTCAACATTGTCATAAGGTGACAATGTGTCTTCTAAAACAGGCAGCAAACGTTGGTCAATTTCAAAAGCTACAACTTTTCCAGCTGCTCTAGCTAAATGCTCCGTTAAAGCTCCGATTCCCGGTCCTACTTCAATAGCAGCAGAATCCTTTGTCAGATCTGCATGACCGACAATATTCCGTAAAATATTTGGATCGATTAAAAAGTTTTGACCTAAACTTTTTTTAAACGAAAAACCATATTTCTTTAAAATTTCTTGTGTTCGAATTGGTGTTGCGATGTCTTTATGCATAATTTATTTATCCTCCATATTGAGCTGCAAGATTGCTTCCTCTAGCTGCTGTATACTAATTTGAAAAATGGAAAGGCGCTTTTGCAACTGCTTTCCATTTGTATATCCTATTTTCAATAGTTCTCCAAGCCTTGTTCTTCGTTCTTTAGAATTTGGATGACCAATAAGCTTTCCATCTACTAAAACTTCTAATGGAATACTCGGTGTTACATCGACATCGGACTTTGGAGTATATACATTCGCCAGTGCACCGCGAATATCCTCATCTTTTGCATGTTCAATCCCTAACCCTTTTCCATTTTTAGCAATTGTTTTTTCTTTTGATAAAAACGCATGCTTTACACCTTGAACATGCTCTTCAATAATCGCGCGTATACGTCTTCCTGGATAATCGGGATCCGTAAAAACAATGACACCTCTTTTATCTTGCGCATGTTGGATTTTAATCAGCGTCTCTTTTGAAATAGCTGAACCATTGGTTTCAATTGTGTCTGCTTCTACAGAACGTTTAATAGCAGTTGTGTCATCTTTTCCTTCTACGACTATGACTTCTTTTATTCGCAAACCAACTTCCTCTTTTCTGTCTTCCTTTTGACCTCTATCATAACGCAAAAAAGCTCTCCCTATCAACGAAAGGGAAAGCTATAAGAAAATCTAATATCTCTTTGCACATTTGCTTCTAAATTTTTATCAAACCAGCTTGATATATTGCTCAAAAAAACTGTGACAATCGCTAGAGGCATTGGGCAACTGGATATTGGATACCTCGGCGTTGCTCGGTTCAGCAGGGTTTTCTCCCTCCGCTGAATTAAGTTAATTTAACACTTTAATACGTACTTTTTTGCGACCATAGTCGTAAGCCTTTGTTTTAGACGGCATAAATAGATCAATTTTTTTTCCTTTAATTGCACCACCAGTATCTCCAGCAACGGCATATCCATAACCATCTACCCAGACCTTAGATCCTAGTGGAATAACGTTAGGATCCACTGCAATAACTTTTACATCTGGATTGGATCTCAAGTCGATACCTGTTGCAGTAACGCCAGAACACCCATTACAGTAAGCAGTATAAGCTGTTGAGGTTACGAAAAATTCATTTCCTTTTGTAGACGCAGCAGCAGCCGACTCCCCACGGGATACACTAGCAGTTATTACCTTCGTACCCACTGCCACAACTTTTTTCGTCGGCTTTTTGGTGATCTTTTCACCCATTACATTACGGGATACTTCTACACCATTTTCTTTGATTACTTCATAAGTACGTGAAACGGATCCTTTTTCACCCGCTTGCACAACTTTTTCTTTTCCCTTAAGTAGCGAGTCATCTTTTTTCGTTTCTACTGCAAAGTTTGTTTCTTCCTCAACTACATCGGTGACCTTTTCTACTCGCACTACTTGTATTACAGAATTAGGAAGTACTAATTCATCCATTTCCTGTTCCACTCGGTCGAATTCATTCATTTGAATGTTATGTTGTTTTAAAAAGTCAGCGACCGTAGTCGAAGTGGACCATACCTTCGTCTCTTTCTTGCCATCTAAAAGCGATAGTTCAAATGCTTTTTCAATTGCAATTTTGTTATCAGGTCCAACCTCTGCATCCGCAGCAGGCGTTATTGCATCATGTTCATTTACTTGAACCTTTGCCTTTGCTAGTACTTCTGAAACTAAATCAGCAGTGGTGGTGATTGTTTGATTTTTCCCATCTACTGTGATTTCTATTTGTCTTGCCTGCTCCCACTCAATCGATAAATTATTTTTGATTGACGTGTTCACTGAGGGGTGTAAATAATCTTCGTTGGTAACTTTTAAGTTATTTTGGTCTAAAAGTTCTCCAACTGTATTTGCATGCGTTAATATCTCTTGTTGTTCACCGTTAACAGTTAAGACAACGGTTTTCTTTGTTCCTTCGAATAAAACGAAAGAAACGACTGCAAGAAACAATAGTAAAGATACTATAGCTACTAGTGTTCGCTTGCTCCTCAATGAATGAAAGAACAGATTTTTCATGGAAATATTTGTCATGAAAAACGCCTCCTTGTTCACTCGAGTGATTATATAGAGTACTTTTCAACTTGTCAACAGTTTAGGATTTTTCACACTATTCAAACACGCAAAAGCCTTACTCCCCTAACAGTGTGGTAAAATTTCCAAATTCTAATCAACCAGATGAAAAAAATTCTTTGCATTGGTTGTCGTTGCCTCTGCCACTTCTTCAATTGATACCCCTTTTAAACGTGCAATTTCTTCTGCTACAAGTGTCACAAGTGCAGGTTCATTTCTTTTTCCACGATGGGGATGTGGGGCTAAATAAGGAGCATCTGTTTCAATTAATAAATACTCTAAAGGAATTTCTGTTGCTACCTCTTTCGGTTTCTTTGCATTTTTAAACGTAACTGGACCTCCAAGTGAAATCAGAAAGTTCATTGCAATACATTGTTTCGCTGTTTCTACACTTCCACCAAAACAATGCATTATTCCGCCTGTGAGGTGTGCTTCTTCTTCTTTTAAAATACGAACCACATCTTCTGTTGCGTCTCGATTATGTATGATAATCGGTAAATTTACTTTTTGGGCTAGGCGAATTTGTTTTCGAAATAGAACCTGTTGTACTTCCTTTGGTGACTTATCCCAATAATAATCGAGTCCTGTTTCTCCAATTCCAACTACCTTTTTATGCGCTGAAAGTTCTTCAATCCACTGTAAATCTTCTTCCGTGCAATCAATTGCATCTACAGGATGCCATCCAATTACGGCATATATGAATTCGTACTCTTCCGCTAACTTCATTGCTCTTTCAATTGTTTTCCGGTCAAACCCTATAACAACCATCTGATTTACATTTGCTTGTAGAGCTCTTTCTATTACTTCCTGAAGGTCTTCATCATATTGATCTGCATTTAAGTGTACATGTGTGTCTATAAACATAATATTGTCTCCTCGCAATAGTTTCTCTTGATATTAAAGTTAATTTATGTTCCTCACAATACTATTACAATTCCATAAAAATAGGGACGACTTTCACTTTTCTTATTACCTTTTCCCTTGCTGCTAACAAGTTATTTCAATATAATAAATCTTCAATAGTATTTCAAAATATTATTCATATGAAAAAACCTGCCACTTGAGCGACAGGTCTTTTCTAACTTAAATCAGCCGGTCTAAGTACTGCTGAACGCAAATACGCCAAGACGTATTTGATTTTATTATTTCACGGTTGCGCCATTTTCGAGTTTTTCATCTACTGTAGCGATTGTTAAATAACCATCTTTTTCACCAGCTAGAATCATCCCTTGTGACAATTCTCCTCTAAGCTTTACTGGTTTCAAATTAGCAACAACAATTACTTTTTTACCAATAAGATCTTCTGGTTTATAATGCTGTGCAATTCCTGAAACCACTTGACGCTTTTCATATCCCATATCTACTTGTAATTTTAATAACTTATCAGCTTTTGGAATTGGTTCGCATTCTATAACCGTAGCTACTCGCAAATCTACTTTAAAGAAATCATCCACTGTAATTTCTTCTGAATCTGGTTCTTCTTCCACTTCTTCCTGTGGTGTTTGTACAGAGCCACGCATTTGCTCACGAATATATGCAACTTCTACCTCTACATCTAGACGCGGGAAGATTGGAACTCCAGTATTAATGACTTCTGTTCCATCTTTAATAACATTAAATGAACCTAAGTGATTCCAGTTTAAATGCTCCTCTGATAGACCAAGCTGCTCGATAATCTGTCTTGGACTGTTCGTCATAAATGGTTGAATTAAGGTCGCAATTTGACGCAAGCTTTCTGCCAAATTAGTCATTACAGCTGCCAATTGACCTTTCAACTCTTCCTCTTTTGCAAGTATCCAAGGTTGTGTTTCATCAATATATTTATTTGTACGAGAAACTAGTGACCATACATCACCTAACACAATGCTAAATTGCATTTTCTCCATGTTTGCTTCATATTTTTCTACTGTTTCTTTTGCAAAATCCTGAAGAACTGCATCGAACTCAGTAGGCTCAATTTGTTTCGCTGGAATTTTACCTTCAAAATATTTATTAATCATCGAAACAGTTCTATTTAATAAGTTTCCTAAATCATTCGCCAAATCGAAGTTAGTACGTTCTACAAATGATTCTGGAGAAAATACGCCATCTTGACCAAATGGAAGCTCTCTCAATAAGAAATAACGTGTTGCATCTAATCCAAAACGCTCCACTAACATCTCTGGATATACAACGTTCCCTTTAGATTTAGACATTTTACCATCTTTCATCATAATAAATCCGTGTGCGTATACCTTTTTAGGTAGTGGTAAATCCAGTGCCATTAAGAAAATCGGCCAGTAGATTGTATGAAAACGAACAATATCCTTTCCTACTACATGCACATCCGCAGGCCAGAACTTTTTAAACAATGAATCGTCATCTGACATATAACCAAGTGAGGTAATATAGTTTGTTAAAGCATCTACCCACACATAAATAACATGCTTTGGATCTCCTGGTACACGAATTCCCCAGTCAAAGGAAGTTCGGGAAACAGAAAGATCTTCTAAACCAGGCTTAATGAAATTATTAATCATTTCATTTTTTCGAGATTCGGGTTCAATAAATTCTAGATTATCTTCATAGTATGCTAATAAGCGATCCGCATATTTCTTCATATTAAAGAAGTACGACTCTTCTTTTACCTTCTGAACGGGACGACCACAGTCTGGGCAATTACCATCTACTAATTGTGTTTCAGTAAAAAATGATTCACAAGGTGTACAGTACCAACCTTCATACTCCCCTTTGTATATATCTCCGTTATCTAAAAACTTTTGAAAAATCTTTTCGACAATTTTTGTATGGCGTTCTTCTGTTGTTTGAATAAAGTCATCATAGGAAATGTCCATTAAAGCCCATACTTTTTTAGCAGCTTCTGCAATTTCATTTACATATGCTTGAGGCTCCATTCCTGCCTCTTGTGCTTTTTCTTGAATTTTTTGACCATGTTCATCCATTCCTGTAAGGAAGCGAACGTCATACCCTCTTAATCTTTTGTATCGTGCCATTGCATCGGAAGCTACGGTTGTATAAGCAGTACCAATATGAAATTTCCCACTTGGATAATAAATGGGCGTTGTTAAATAAAATGTTTTCTGTTGTTCTTTCAATGTAATATTGCCTCCAATGCTGAATCTTCTATATTCTTTATTCTATCGAAATGAAGTACTTGTTTCAATCAATACATCCAGACAACATTGTCGAATATTATTTGATTTTGTGAGTTTCCAATTATTTGATAATATAGGAAGATAATTACTTTTACGAATATAATGTATCATTACATTATCATTTAAGAGTAATATATATCATTTTTTTACTATAAAATAAGAAAATATTAAAAGTTTAATTATTGACGAAAATGGTAGTACTTGGTATGATAGAGTACATAAAAGAGATTATGTCGAATTTTGACGAAAAATACTCACTCTTGAGAGGGGCAAAATTTATTATGAAATCTACAGGTATTGTTCGTAAAGTTGATGAATTAGGTCGCGTAGTTATTCCGATTGAACTTCGTCGTACACTAGGTATTGCAGAAAAAGACGCATTAGAAATCTACGTGGATGATGATAAAATTATATTAAAAAAATATATGCCTAATATGACATGTGCTGTTACTGGTGAAGTATCAGATGACAACCTACGCCTGGTTGGCGGTAAATTAATCCTAAGCCCTGAAGGTGCAGAACAACTTATTAAAGAAATTCAGAATAACCTTAAATAATAGAACAAAAACATCCGTAGCCTTTCGGCTTACGGGTGTTTTTATTAATTTACATGGTAATTTTGATAAACATCTCTTTTCGATAAACCTCTTTCAATCGCCACTTCTTTAATTGCATCTTTCGAATGATATTGCTTATCTTCTATGATACGATCCACGTGCTGTTCAATGCTTAAATCGGCCCACCATGGTTTATCTTCGAGTTCTACCACTTCTTCATGGCTGCCTTCTATCACAATACAAAATTCTCCACGAATTTCAGACTGTTCTACCCATTCAACAGCTTCATCAATCGTTCCTCTTAGAAACTCTTCGAATTTTTTCGTTAACTCTCTTGCTAATACTATTTGACGAGTGCCTTCCATAATTGATTGCATATCTTTTAGAGAGTCCTTTAAACGATGGGGGGATTCATACAAAATAATTGATTCTTGCCTTTTTTGCAGCTTTGTAATTTCTGCTTTTCTCTCCTTTTTATTTCTACTTAAAAAACCGTAAAAGAAGAATGGTTGTGTCGATAGTCCTGAAGCAATTAATGCACTAAGTGCTGCATTCGCTCCTGGAATCGGAACTACTGCAAATCCTTCACTAACAGCTTTTGCAGCAATATCTGCTCCTGGATCTGAAATACAAGGAAGTCCTGCATCACTCACTAATGCGATACGTTTGCCTTGTCTAAGTAGCTCTAATATTTTTTCTCCACCTACTTGTTGATTGTGATCGTGATAACTCATAAGTGGTGTCGATATCTCAAAATAATTACATAGTTTTTTCGTATTTCGCGTATCTTCCGCTGCAATTATATCTACTTCTTTTAATATTCGAATAGCACGCATCGTCATATCTTCTAAATTACCGATGGGTGTTGCAACTAAATATAAACAGCTACTTTGTTCGTGTTCGATCGATTTCTGAGATTTCATCGTTTACTTCCCCTCCCATATAATGAGTTTTTTGTTTTCTAGTTAGCTGTTTAAATGCATATTCTGCCTGCATTGCCTCTTGTTTGGTTTCATATATTTCACTATATATACAGGTAACTGGTCTCTTTGCGCGTGTATATTTGGCTCCCTTACCTTCATTATGCACAGCAATTCTCTTTTCTAAATCATTCGTGTAACCTGCATAATACGAGCCGTCATTACATTCTAAAACATAAAATGTGTGGACTTTCTCATTTCTCTCCATATAACAGCTCTTTTACTTCTTCGGTGTATTCTCCATCTTCTCCGTAAACATAAAGTGGAGGTAAAATTTTCAAATCTGGCTTCCCGTCTTTAATTCCTTCAATTAATAATGTATTCGCTTCCTTACCTTCCTTTGGATAGACAAATCGTATTCGTTTTGGCTCTATGCGATTAGCTCTCATTGCAGTTACAATATCAAGTAATCTCCCGGGACGATGTACAAATGCAGCTTTTCCACCTTGCTTCAATAACTCACTAGCAGAACGTACCGCTTCCTCTAACGTAAGATGGATCTCATGTCTTGCGATAGCTAAATGTTCTTTTAAGTTTTTTTCACTCGCTTCATGAGCAGGAAAATAAGGTGGATTACATGTCACAACATCATACTTTTCAGAGCCGATTTGTGTTGCAATTCCTTTTACGTCATCCTGTTTAATCGTAATTTGTTCAGCCAATTGGTTATATTGAACACTTCTAGTAGCCATATCTGCTAGTCTTTCCTGTAATTCAATTCCTATTATTTCTGCTTTTGTCCTGGCACTTAAAAATAATGGAATTGCACCATTACCCGTGCATAAATCCACTATTTTCCCTCTCTTTATTGGTACATATGTAAACCTTGCTAGTAAAACGGCATCCAATGAAAATGAAAAAACAGAAGGACTCTGAATGATTCGTAAATCTTCTGCCAACAAATAATCGAGTCTCTCATCATCCTTTAACCATTGTTCCATAATTAATTCCTCCAAGCAAAACAAAAGACTGACACCCACTTATGGAGTGGCATCAGTCAATTGATTAGACGTTTTGTTTATTTAGAAATGACAAGCAGAATAGACAATCTTCTTCTTTGCGAGAACTTCCGAAGTGGACATGGCATACATGAAAACCTTCTTGATATAGTCGTGCTAAATTATCATAGCCTTCTCCAATATCAGTTTTGGTTAATTGTACTTGTGCTTCTCGCATTTTTTCGTGCAATGCTTCTTTTTCATGCATTTCATCGAGTCTTTGTCTTAAATGATTGTTTTCTTGTTGCAGCGCCTGACGTTCCTCTACCATTATCGCTACAAATTCTTTTAAAGCGCGAAATTGCAGCTGCGTGGACTCTAATTGTTTTTCAAATTCTATAATTGTATCAAAAAAATTACGGTCCATCACACATTCACCTCATTGCCCTGACCATTGTACTGGATTTTCAGCATGTTTAATAATTTCTTCTAATGTGTAATCTAATACACGTTGTGGATCACTAAGCTCTATACGCAAAACTCGCTCCAAAATATTCATACTAACGACTCTTCCTAGACCATCTGGTGTCTCAATTTTTTCACCAATATCCGGCATTTGTTCTCTTGCTGTTTCATACTCATCATTTTCATACTTTAAACAGCACATAAGGCGACCGCATAATCCTGAAATTTTGGAAGGATTTAATGATAAATTTTGATCTTTTGCCATTTTAATAGATACTGGTTCAAAATCACCTAAAAATGTAGAACAGCATAACATACGACCACAAGGACCAATGCCTCCTAGCATTTTTGCTTCATCACGGACTCCAATTTGTCTAAGTTCAATTCGAGTTCTAAATACAGAAGCTAAATCTTTTACTAAATCACGAAAATCTACACGACCTTCCGCGGTAAAATAAAAGATAATTTTGTTTCTGTCGAATGTATATTCAACATCCACTAGCTTCATCTCTAGTTCTCTTTCTAAAATCTTTTCAGTACCTAGAGCTAGAGCCTGGGCAGATTCTAGTCGATTTTCTTCTACTTGAATACGGTCTTTATCAGTAGAAGGTCTTACTACTTGTTTCAAAGGAAGTACTACATCGTGCTCCCCTACCTGCTTAATCGGTACAACAACTTTTCCGTACTCGACCCCTCTAGCAGTTTCAACGATGACATAGTCATCTTTATCTAAGGAAAAATCCACTGGATCAAAATAATATATTTTACCCGCTTTTTTAAAGCGAACTCCTACAACGTTATACAAAAGTAGATCCCTCCTGCAGGTTTAGCATTAACTGTTCCATCATCAGTGTCCGGTTCATATTTTTATGCAAGTTTTGCTTAGCATGTAAAATCATTTCTAATTGCTTCGATAATTGCTCATACGTAGTATGTAAAGCGACCTGATTCCAATAATACGACATATCCGGATAAGTACAAACTGCGATTGGACTTGCTTTTATAGCTACTATATCACGATAAGCGAATAGTAGTAAATCTAATGCTTGTTCTGCTTGTTCTTTCTCTTTCAACAGTGGAGCAAAATCTTCATGAATACACATCAATGCATCTTGGACACTTTTACCACTTGCTTCAACCAATTTTAACACTGATTTCCTTGCAAGTCCAAATTGCTCGTCCTTCGCTAAAAAAATTGCCTCTTCGACTTGATTCGTCATGCGACAAACAGTAGAAGCCATGGATTCTGTTATTCCTTCATCCACTAATTTCTGTTTCAACACGGATTGTGGCATAGCAGACAAATTTAAATGCTGACATCTTGAACGAATTGTTGGGATTAAAGCATGCATTCTATCTGTTAAAAGTATTGCGGTTACTTCCCCTTGTGGCTCCTCTAAAAACTTAAGTAAAGTATTTGCTGCACTAGCATTTAGTTGATCTGCATGATGGATGACATATATTTTCCTTCCTTGTTCTATGGAAGTTTTACTCATCTCATGTATTAACTCGTCTATTTGTCCTCTTTTTATAAATTGACCATCTGGTTCAAGCTGCATAAGATTTAGATGATTATTTGATTTCAATCTTTTACAACTTCGACATGTTTCACATGGAACATTTTTTGTCGGATTTTCGCATAAAATAAGTTGAACAAAAAATTGCATTACCTTTGTTTTTCCTGTCCCTTTGGCTCCTTCTATTATATAAGCATGTCCAATACGACTTTTCAAAACAATGGATTGTATTTGTTTAATCGCTACTGGCTGTAATCTTTCTACTTCTTCAATCGACCAGTTTTCCATGTATCACACCTCGTTTCAAAAAACCCGTGTCTCGCATTGAGCGAAAACACGGGAAATTTACGTGTATAAATTTATAAGTAGTCCTTTTATTTCACCAATTTTATCTAATAACTCAATAGAGCTTTTCTCTTGGCTGAGAATTTCTTCTGCTAATTCAACTAGTTTTTCATCAATTGTCTCAACAATTTTTAGTTTTCTACCTTCACCAAAACGATTCCAGGTGTGTGATTGTTTTAACCCCATTCCAAAGTCCACAGCTTCATGTAAAAACTTTCGAATGAGCATTTTAAATTTTGCCATATCACGTAAGTTTCTAGAACGGGCAAGACGATCTCCTGCAGTTGAAACATCTCCTAACAGTTTAGTCATTGTCTCTGTCTGCATTCTTTGTTCCTGCTTAGAAACCATTTGTCCAAATTTTGTAGATACAGGGCTATTCTGAATAGCATCTTTTCGTAAATTATCTCTTCCTACTCGTAAATCTTGATTTATTTTCAACGTTTTCTATCCCTTCCTTCATTATTAAAAATGATGGAATTGTTCAATTGGTAGAACAAATACTGTGGCTCCTCCTACTTCGACCTCTACTGGGTATGGAATGTATGAATCTGCATTTCCTCCCATTGGAGATACAGGTGCAACCATTTGCTCCCTTGCTCTACAATTATCTCTTATTAACTCTAGTGCAGAAGATACTAACGAGTCATCGGTACCGATTAAAAAGGTAGTATTTCCAGATCGTAAAAAACCACCTGTACTTGCAAGTTTTGTTGCTCTAAACTTCGCTTTCGTTAACGCATTAGATAATCTGTTACTATCCTGATCCTGCACTACCGCTACTATCAATTTCATCGAGACTCACCCCTGTTAATTTTTTCTTCTTTCCATTATAACACGAATTATCTAATAACTTCTAATTCCTTTTTTATTACCAAATATACTTCTTCTAATACTGCTTCTACTGAACGTGAAGCATCAATCACTTGGATGCGATTTGGGTATAGATCAACAAGGGACAAATAGCCTTCTCTTACTTTTTCATGAAAAGAGAGGCTCTCCACATCTAATCTATTTTTTTCCCGATCATTATGGGCATTAATTCTCTCAAGCCCAACACTCGGTTCGATATCAAATAGAATGGTCTTGTCTGGCATTGTTTTACCAATCGCAAATTTGTTAATTGTTAAAATCTCTTCTACACCAATACCTCTTGCAAAACCTTGATAGGCCAGAGAACTATCTATAAAGCGATCACAAATGACAATCTTCCCAGCTTCTAAAGCAGGTTGTACTTTCTCAACTAAATGCTGTCTTCTTGCTGCTGCATATAGTAAAGCTTCCGTACGACTATCCATCATTGTATGCTCATTATCTAAAATTATGTTTCGAATTTTTTCAGAAATCATAATTCCACCAGGCTCTCTTGTCATAACAACATCATAGCCTTCTTCATTTAATTTCTTCCCAAGTAATTGCATTACTGTAGTTTTCCCTGCACCTTCAGGACCTTCACTTGAAATAAAATACCCTTTTTTCTGCACAATTAATCCTCCACTACATATATTAACTTTTCCTCAAGTCGATGTTCTCCTTGAAATAAAGCACCTTTTTCTATCCACTCTTCTAGTTCTGTTAGCATTGAAACAGTAATCTTTTCCCCTGCTAGGACAAGTGGAATCCCTGGTGGGTAGGGAATAATCATCGCTTTTGCAATTCTTCCCATAGAACGGACATATGGAATCCATTCTCCTTGTTTTTCACTTAACAAACTTACACTCATATGTAATGTTGATATTGATTTCTGTCTTACTGAACTATCTTTTCTCGGACTAATTGGTACTTCTTTACGCAACTCATCAACTGCATGTTTTATACGTTTCCTAATTTCTGCAAAAGCATACTCTTGCTCCACTTTTAATAAAGGTAATATGAAAAGAACTTGGTAAGTATCAGCTAACTCCACATATATATTTTGTGCTTCTAACGCTCTTTGGATTTGAAATCCTGAATAATTTTCCACCCGTATTAATAGCTTCAGTGGATCATCCACTTGTACCACTTCTAAGTGTGTAATTGTATTCAAAGCCTCTACAAATAAATTTCTTCTATACATAAATTGTTTAAAATCCATCTCATTGTATCTTTCCACATAGCTTCTAGCATCGTCTAAAGAAGCTAATAAAAGATAGGAAGGGCTACTAGATTGAAGCATTCTTAAATATTTATTAACTCTATTTACATCTATCAAAGTAGAATTGATGTGTAAGAAAGATCCCATCGTTAATGCAGGTAATGTTTTATGGGCTGACTGCACAACTAAGTCTGCACCGTACATAAGTGCAGACTTAGGAAAGGCCCTATTCGCTTGAAAATGTGCACCATGTGCCTCATCAACAAGTACTGGAATATCCTTTGTATGACACAAATCTATTATACTTTTTAGCTGATAAGAAGTAACACCATAATAACTCGGATATGTTAATACAACAGCCTTAGCCGCTGGAAATTGTTCTATTGCCTTTTGCATTACCTCATACGATACATATGAGGCTGTTTTCGTACGCTCATCCCACTCAGGCGTTACAAAGATTGGTTCTGCCCCAACTAATTCAATTGCATGGAAAATAGACTTGTGAGCATTTCTCTGCACAATAATCTGCTCACCAAACTGGCAAGTGGCATAGATCATTGCTAAATTACCAACAGTCGTTCCATTTACTAAAAAGAAGCTCTTCTGTGTACCATATGTAATAGAAAGTAGATCCTCAGCCTCTTTAATGGCTTCTTTAGGGTGATGATAATCATCTAATCCATTTAACTCCGTAAAGTCATACTGCATGGTCTCTTTCATTACTTTTGGCAAATTAGATAATAGCCCATTTTTATGACCAGGCACATGAAAAGAGATACTTCTTAGGTTATGAAATTTCTCCAATGCCTCGACTAACGGTCGTTTTTCCTGCATATTGTATTCCCTCACTATATCGTCCAGATTTCCTTCTTTCATTATACATGAATAGACCTTTATCTTTCATATGGAATTGGAAGTTTTTGAGGAAATAAATAGGAGAGCAGTGGTGTGCATCAACAAATTCTGAGGGCACTGAAAAAGTGATGTTCTATTACATTTCTTAATAAATATCTGCTAATTGGATTTAGCACGGCTCTGTTCGCTTTCCCACAGGAGTCTCACTCCACCGTGCTAAATCCTATAGAGTGTAGTACTGTTTGTATAAATATTTATTATTAAAAACCTCTCCAATAGATTTTTTCAGCGCCCTCCCGAATTCTCGGTAACGATTTTTGTCGCTCAGCGACATCCTACTCTTGCAGGGGGAAACCCCCAACTACCATAGGCTAAAGAGTTTAACTTCCGTGTTCGGGCTGCGAAAGCAGATGGACTGCAGATTTCTTCGTCAGCTGCAGTCTTTCGGCTCTCACGTAGGCTATACGTTCCGAGCCTCTCTTCTTTGCTTCCTCGCACACACTTCTATAACTAAAATACATGAAGCCTTCAGTCTTCTTTTCGAACACAAAAAAAGCCGTTACCGATTTCTCGGTAACGACTTCTTGGTGCCCAGCGACGTCCTACTCTTGCAGGGGGAAACCCCCAACTACCATCGGCGCTGAAGAGCTTAACTTCCGTGTTCGGTATGGGAACGGGTGTGACCTCTTCGCCATCATCACTAGACCTTGAGTTGTTCACTCAAAACTGGATAAAAGACATTGAATTCTTCAAATTCTATTTTGGTTAAGTCCTCGATCGATTAGTATTCGTCAGCTGCACGTGTCGCCACGCTTCCACCCCGAACCTATCTACCTCATCGTCTTTGAGGGATCTTACTTACTTGCGTAATGGGAAATCTCATCTTGAGGGGGGCTTCGTGCTTAGATGCTTTCAGCACTTATCCCGTCCACACATAGCTACCCAGCGATGCTCTTGGCAGAACAACTGGTACACCAGCGGTGTGTCCATCCCGGTCCTCTCGTACTAAGGACAGCTCCTCTCAAATTTCCTACGCCCACGACGGATAGGGACCGAACTGTCTCACGACGTTCTGAACCCAGCTCGCGTACCGCTTTAATGGGCGAACAGCCCAACCCTTGGGACCGACTACAGCCCCAGGATGCGATGAGCCGACATCGAGGTGCCAAACCTCCCCGTCGATGTGGACTCTTGGGGGAGATAAGCCTGTTATCCCCGGGGTAGCTTTTATCCGTTGAGCGATGGCCCTTCCATGCGGAACCACCGGATCACTAAGCCCGTCTTTCGACCCTGCTCGACTTGTAGGTCTCGCAGTCAAGCTCCCTTCTGCCTTTACACTCTTCGAATGATTTCCAACCATTCTGAGGGAACCTTTGGGCGCCTCCGTTACACTTTAGGAGGCGACCGCCCCAGTCAAACTACCCGCCTGACACTGTCTCCTACCCGGGTTACGGGTATGGGTTAGAATTTCAATACAACCAGGGCAGTATCCCACCGACGCCTCCTCCGAAGCTGGCGCTCCGGGCTCTAAGGCTCCTGCCTATCCTGTACAAGTTGCACCAAAATTCAATATCAAGCTATAGTAAAGCTCCACGGGGTCTTTCCGTCCTGTCGCGGGTAACCTGCATCTTCACAGGTACTATAATTTCACCGAGTCTCTCGTTGAGACAGTGCCCAGATCGTTACGCCTTTCGTGCGGGTCGGAACTTACCCGACAAGGAATTTCGCTACCTTAGGACCGTTATAGTTACGGCCGCCGTTTACTGGGGCTTCAATTCGCACCTTCGCTTGCGCTAAGCACTCCTCTTAACCTTCCAGCACCGGGCAGGCGTCAGCCCCTATACTTCACCTTACGGTTTTGCAGAGACCTGTGTTTTTGCTAAACAGTCGCCTGGGCCTATTCACTGCGGCTCTTCTAGGCTATTCACCCAAAAGAGCACCCCTTCTCCCGAAGTTACGGGGTCATTTTGCCGAGTTCCTTAACGAGAGTTCTCTCGCTCACCTTAGGATTCTCTCCTCGACTACCTGTGTCGGTTTGCGGTACGGGCACCTATCACCTCGCTAGAGGCTTTTCTTGGCAGTGTGAAATCAGGAACTTCGGACTAAGTCCTCGCCATCACAGCTCAATGTTATAGAATGCGGATTTTCCTACATTCACACCTTACTGCTTGGACGTGCATAACCAACAGCACGCTTACCCTATCCTTCTGCGTCCCCCCATTACTCAAACGGTGGTTTGGTGGTACAGGAATATCAACCTGTTGTCCATCGTCTACGCCTATCGGCCTCGACTTAGGTCCCGACTAACCCTGAGCGGACGAGCCTTCCTCAGGAAACCTTAGTCATACGGTGGACGGGATTCTCACCCGTCTTTCGCTACTCATACCGGCATTCTCACTTCTAAGCGCTCCACCAGTCCTTCCGGTCTGACTTCAACGCCCTTAGAACGCTCTCCTACCACTGATACCAAAGGTATCAATCCACAGCTTCGGTGATTTGTTTAGCCCCGATACATTTTCGGCGCAGCGTCACTCGACCAGTGAGCTATTACGCACTCTTTAAATGATGGCTGCTTCTAAGCCAACATCCTGGTTGTCTAAGCAACGCCACATCCTTTTCCACTTAACAAATACTTTGGGACCTTAGCTGGTGGTCTGGGCTGTTTCCCTCTTGACTACGGATCTTATCACTCGCAGTCTGACTCCCAAACATAAATCATTGGCATTCGGAGTTTGTCTGAATTCGGTAACCCGGGATGGGCCCCTAGTCCAAACAGTGCTCTACCTCCAAGATTCTTAACGTTTGAGGCTAGCCCTAAAGCTATTTCGGAGAGAACCAGCTATCTCCAGGTTCGATTGGAATTTCTCCGCTACCCACACCTCATCCCCGCACTTTTCAACGTGCGTGGGTTCGGACCTCCAGTAAGTGTTACCTTACCTTCATCCTGGACATGGGTAGATCACCTGGTTTCGGGTCTACGACCACATACTCATTCGCCCTATTCAGACTCGCTTTCGCTGCGGCTCCGTCTTCTCAACTTAACCTTGCATGTAATCGTAACTCGCCGGTTCATTCTACAAAAGGCACGCTATCACCCATTAACGGGCTCTAACTACTTGTAGGCACACGGTTTCAGGATCTATTTCACTCCCCTTCCGGGGTGCTTTTCACCTTTCCCTCACGGTACTGGTTCACTATCGGTCACTAGGTAGTATTTAGCCTTGGGAGATGGTCCTCCCAGATTCCGACGGAATTTCACGTGTTCCGCCGTACTCAGGATACACTCAAGAGAGAATGAACTTTTGACTACGGGGCTTTTACCCTATCCTGCGGACCTTTCCAGATCGCTTCGTCTAGCTCATTCCTTTGTAACTCTATGTAGAGTGTCCTACAACCCCAAGAGGCAAGCCTCTTGGTTTGGGCTATTCCCGTTTCGCTCGCCGCTACTCAGGGAATCGATTTTTCTTTCTCTTCCTCCAGGTACTTAGATGTTTCAGTTCCCTGGGTGTGCCACAGATACGCTATGTATTCACGTAAATGTACTGCTCCATTACGAACAGTGGGTTTCCCCATTCGGAAATCTCCGGATCAAAGCTCACTTACAGCTCCCCGAAGCATATCGGTGTTAGTGCCGTCCTTCTTCGGCTCCTAGTGCCAAGGCATTCACCGTGCGCCCTTATTAACTTAACCTAATATGGCTTCCAATTACTTGGAGTCCATTCAAAATTAGTAGTTAAAAGTACTACACAATCTATAATCACCGAAGTGATTACAAATTGAATTTCTTGAATTTGTTTCTTTCAATGTCGTTTTATCCAGTTTTCAAAGAACAAGTTTTCAAATGCTCATAAAAATGAACATTCAAAACTGAACTGCAAAACGTTAAGATACAGATAAAAATCTGTATTCCGTAATATATCCTTAGAAAGGAGGTGATCCAGCCGCACCTTCCGATACGGCTACCTTGTTACGACTTCACCCCAATCATCTGTCCCACCTTCGGCGGCTGGCTCCCGTAAGGGTTACCCCACCGACTTCGGGTGTTACAAACTCTCGTGGTGTGACGGGCGGTGTGTACAAGGCCCGGGAACGTATTCACCGTGGCATGCTGATCCACGATTACTAGCGATTCCGGCTTCATGTAGGCGAGTTGCAGCCTACAATCCGAACTGAGAACGGTTTTATGGGATTAGCTCACCCTCGCGGGGTTGCGACCCTCTGTACCGTCCATTGTAGCACGTGTGTAGCCCAGGTCATAAGGGGCATGATGATTTGACGTCATCCCCACCTTCCTCCGGTTTATCACCGGCAGTCACCTTAGAGTGCCCAACTGAATGCTGGCAACTAAGATCAAGGGTTGCGCTCGTTGCGGGACTTAACCCAACATCTCACGACACGAGCTGACGACAACCATGCACCACCTGTCACCGCTGTCCCCGAAGGGAAAGATCTATCTCTAGAACGGTCAGCGGGATGTCAAGACCTGGTAAGGTTCTTCGCGTTGCTTCGAATTAAACCACATGCTCCACCGCTTGTGCGGGCCCCCGTCAATTCCTTTGAGTTTCAGTCTTGCGACCGTACTCCCCAGGCGGAGTGCTTAATGCGTTAGCTGCAGCACTAAGGGGCGGAAACCCCCTAACACTTAGCACTCATCGTTTACGGCGTGGACTACCAGGGTATCTAATCCTGTTTGCTCCCCACGCTTTCGCGCCTCAGCGTCAGTTACAGACCAGAAAGCCGCCTTCGCCACTGGTGTTCCTCCAAATCTCTACGCATTTCACCGCTACACTTGGAATTCCGCTTTCCTCTTCTGTACTCAAGTCCCCCAGTTTCCAATGACCTTCCACGGTTGAGCCGTGGGATTTCACATCAGACTTAAAGGACCGCCTGCGCGCGCTTTACGCCCAATAATTCCGGACAACGCTTGCCACCTACGTATTACCGCGGCTGCTGGCACGTAGTTAGCCGTGGCTTTCTAATAAGGTACCGTCAAGGTACGAGCAGTTACTCTCGTACTTGTTCTTCCCTTACAACAGAGTTTTACGATCCGAAAACCTTCTTCACTCACGCGGCATTGCTCCATCAGACTTTCGTCCATTGTGGAAGATTCCCTACTGCTGCCTCCCGTAGGAGTCTGGGCCGTGTCTCAGTCCCAGTGTGGCCGATCACCCTCTCAGGTCGGCTACGCATCGTCGCCTTGGTAGGCCGTTACCCTACCAACTAGCTAATGCGCCGCGGGCCCATCCTGTAGTGACAGCCGAAACCGTCTTTTAACATTTCCACATGTGAGGAAATGGATTATTTGGTATTAGCCCCGGTTTCCCGGAGTTATCCCAATCTACAGGGCAGGTTGCCCACGTGTTACTCACCCGTCCGCCGCTAAATCAGAAGAAGCAAGCTTCTTCGTCATTCGCTCGACTTGCATGTATTAGGCATGCCGCCAGCGTTCGTCCTGAGCCAGGATCAAACTCTCCATAATAGAGAACTTAAAAAGCTCATTTGTTTTGCTGGCATCATCATTAAATGATGTCAAAAATTGTTGCTATCAAACTAACCGAAGTTAGTCTTTCAAGCTATATGTCTTAACGTTTTGCATGTTCAGTTTTCAATGTTCATGTTGTCTACCAAATCGTTTACCTCTTGGCGACTTCTACAATATTACTCTCTTAGCTTTCATAAGTCAACACTTTTTAAAAAGTTTTTTATATTAATATAGAAATAACTACCACAGAAGCTACTCCAGGTACTCCCAACACCGCCACTACTGCTCCCGTAAATAAATTAACAGGGATTGTATATCCTACTAAACCTAAAAGTAAATGCACTCCGAACAATAAAAAAATAGAAAAACCTAAACGAAATAGAAATATAGAAAGCCCTTCTAATATCACTGAAAAAGATTTCCTAAACATAAGAAGTAATAGTAGTACTAGTGAACACACAATGATAATTAACTTCATGAATAACTCCCTCCATAAAATCAGTATCTCTTACTGTATGAAGCTAGTACTATTATTATTCTATTTTAATATGACATTACGAATCTTTGCTTCTTTATATAAATAAAAATGAATGCTTTCTGTCATTTTTCTTTTTGCAACAGCATCAAGATCATAATCGTTCAAATAATCTTCTATTAATTGCGCTTGTTGCCAATCTTCCTTTGTTTCTTTAATGAGAGTAACAAACTGCTGATCAAACTCTTTTTTTAATTTCCCTTTTTGAAAAAACACGAACAACTACATCCCCCTTACAACTCTCGACGGCCTTCTAAAGCTTTAGACAAAGTTACTTCATCTGCGTACTCTAAATCTCCACCTACAGGTAAACCATGAGCAATTCTCGTTGTCTTAATACCCGATGGTTTTAAAAGACGAGAAATATACATTGCAGTGGCTTCTCCTTCTATTGTAGGGTTTGTGGCCAATATGAGCTCTTCCACTTGGGTATCTTGTAACCTTTTTAATAAAGATGGTACATTTATATCTTCTGGACCAACACCATCCATGGGGGAAATTGCTCCATGGAGAACATGATATAAACCGTTATAATCTCTCATTTTCTCCATAGCTATAACATCTTTGGTGTCTTGAACTACACAAATCATGGATAAATCACGTTGTTGATCTTGGCATATGTGACAAGGGTCGATATCTGTAATATGCCCACACACCGTGCAGTAGCTTAAATTTCTTTTCGCATCAACTAGTGCTTTAGCAAAATCTAAAACAGTATCTTCTTTCATTGTTAACACAAAAAATGCCAGACGGGCCGCTGTTTTCGGCCCAATCCCTGGCAATTTCATAAAACTATCTATTAGTTTGGATATCGGTTCAGGATAATGCATAACTTTTCCTCCTAGAACATGCCAGGGAGGTTCAATCCCTTCGTGAATTGACCCATCGTGGAGTTCGCCGTTTCTTCTGCTTTTTTCATAGCTTCATTTGTTGCAATTACAATTAGGTCTTGAAGCATTTCAATATCCTCTGGATCTACCACAGTTGGGTCGAGTTCTACCTCTAACACTTCTTTATGTCCAGAGACAACAACCTTCACCATTCCACCGCCAGCAACTGCTTCAAAGCGTTGAGTACCCAATTCTTCTTGAGCCTCAGCCATTTGTTTTTGCATTTTTTGCATTTGTTTCATCATACCTTGCATATTTCCCATTCCACGCATAATTAATTTCCTCCTTAGTCGTCATGTACTTCTACAAATTCTTTTCCAAATAACTTTTCAGCTTCTACAATTAAAGGATCTTCCGATATCTCTTCCATCCCTTGTAAAAACTCTATTGCTTCATTTGGCTTAGAAGAGGTATCTTCTGTAGCCCCTTCGCCACCTTGTTTTAGACCATTTTGTTTAATAAACTCTTCTCTAATCTTCAACCAACTTTCCTCTGGTACGTACACAACCTCGTACATTGTTCCTGTTAAGCTAGCGATTAGTTGGGGAAATGAAGAAGAAAATGTTTTATTCTCAATAGCCATTTGGCAATGTATATCATATTTAAATTTTAACACAAATGCACTGGAAGATGCTGCTACTGGTTCTGCATCGTTTAACAGTGCTGCGTGTGATATTTGGAGCTGTTGCATGATACTAGCCCACTGAGATTTAATGGTTTGAATATCTGTCTTTGTAGCTGTTTTTAATATTTCTTGAATTCGACCACTTGACACTTTCACACCACCAGAAGACTTCTGCCTTTGTCTCTTTGGCTGCTCCTGCTCTCCACCGTTTGCTTGTGGAATTATTCCTTGACTTATTTGTTGCTGCAATTGTTGTAACTGGCTTTCAAGTGATTTTACTTTCATTTCTAGCTCAGCATTACTCTCGCTATTTACCATCGCTTCTTTTGGTACTTGAGCTAGACGTATGATTGCTGTTTCCAAATATACTTTCGCATGATTTGAAAAACGCATTTCCTGCTGAGTATTTGTCAATATCGAGATGCTTTTATACAGGGTATCTACTGGGAATTTAGAAGCCAGCTCCAGGAATAAAGCATCTCCCGTTGCTATTTCAAGTAATTCCGTTTGTTTGGGAGCTACAAGTAATATGAGTAAGTCTCTGTAAAACGTAATAAAATCCTCCGTTAATCGAACAGGATCTTTTCCGTCTTCCACTAACTGTTCAACATAACCAAGTGCCCTTGCTACATCTTTCTCAATTAACGCATCTGCTAGCTGAAAGAATACCTCTTGGCCGATAGATCCAGTTACTAGTAATGCGTCTTGTATGGTCATTTTTTCCCCACTAAACGACACTACTTGATCGAGCATACTAAGTGCATCCCGCATACCGCCTGCAGCAGCCTGCGCAATAATTTTCAGTACGTTTACATCATATTCAATAGCTGCATCTGTTAAGACTTCTTTCATTCGAGAGACAATATCCATAGATGTAATTCGTTTAAAATCAAATCGCTGACATCTAGATATTATTGTTAATGGAATCTTATGTGGTTCGGTTGTTGCTAGGATAAATACCGCATGCGCTGGTGGTTCTTCTAATGTTTTTAACAATGCATTAAAAGCACTTGTAGAAAGCATATGCACTTCATCTATAATATACACTTTGTAACGAGCATTTGAAGGTGCAAATCGAACTTTTTCAATAATATCTCTCATTTCTTCTACTCGAGAGTTAGAAGCCGCATCAAACTCAATCACATCTGTATTAGAACCCTCCGTAATACTCTTACATGTTTCACAAGTATTACATGGCTCTTTTGCTGGTCCACTTTCACAGTTTAGGGCTTTGGCAAATATTTTTGCTGCACTTGTTTTCCCTGTTCCTCGTGGCCCTGAAAATAAATACGCATGTGTGGTTTTATTGTAAAGGAGGGCATTTTGAAGGGTTTGCTTGATATGTGTTTGACCGGACATTTCCGCAAACGACTGAGGTCGATAAGCGCGGTAAAAAGCTTGATACGACAACAAGTTCCCCTCCTTCTCATTTTTAGGTAAATAATAATTTTATTATATCATAAAGATACTTCGACTTCGCCTATTAATACATGACGAATTTAATACATACAAAAAAACTCATTTGCCATTTAGACAAATGAGTTGTATGTTGTATAAATTAATGCCGTGCACCTTCCTTCGCTTGAAACACATAAGCGGCACCCTTGTCGTTAACTCGGCTTAGGCTACCCCGCGGCACATGAGAAAGCACCACTTAATGCTGCTTCCTTCCGGACCTGACATGGTTCATGGGCACCCATTGCGCAGGACCCAAACGTCAACATCACGTGCAAGTACCAGACCCTACATGTATTCAACCTCAGAGAAGGAGTTCAGTCTCGCTAGAGCGGATTGCGAGTTACAAGACACCGCTACCTTCCCACCTAGCACGGCATAAACTAGTATACGTTTTTTAGGAATAAAAATCAATGAAAACGACAAACTATATTTTTTCCAACTCTATTTTTATTTGAAATTTCTTTTATAAATATATTGACTTTGGAATTTATCCGTGATAAATTAATTCATGTACTTCGGAGGAATACCCAAGTCTGGCTGAAGGGATCGGTCTTGAAAACCGACAGGCGGGTCATACCGCGCGGGGGTTCGAATCCCTCTTCCTCCTCCATATTTTAACTAAACACACGCATAGATTTGAGATTGAATTCGTTGCATTTGTAACGAATTTTTCTTTAAACAACGTGTTCAGAATATTAAGAAGTTAACTTTAAAAGTTAACTTCTTTTTTTTGTTTCAAAAAAACCCTCCTACAAGTTATTTGCGGAAAGGGTTTGGTTTGCTTATTTACGTAACGTTACAGTTTGCTCCATAAAGTGACCAATTCTCTCAAGAATTGCTTCTACATCTTCTGGATTTTGCACGATGTCATAATCATTAATATTTAAACGAAGTACTGGGCACCCATTAAATCCATCAATCCATTTTTCATATCTACCATGCATTTCCTCCCAATAAGAGATAGGGGTTTGCTGCTCCATTGGGCGACCTCTATCCTGAATACGTTCAATTATATCTTCTAATGAACCTTCAATATAAATTAATAAATTTGGGTGAGGGAAGTAAGGTGTCATAACCATTGCATCAAACAAGCTAGTATACGTTTCGTGGTCTATTGGATCCATCGTTCCTTTTTCTTTATGCATTTGAGCAAATATTCCAGTGTCCTCATAAATGGAACGATCTTGAATAAAGCCTCCGCCATACTCAAACATTCTTTTTTGCTCTTTAAAACGCTCTGCTAAAAAGTAAATTTGTAAATGAAAGCTCCATTTTGAAAAATCCTCATAAAAACGATCTAAATATGGATTGGAATCTACTTTTTCAAAAGAAGTTTTAAAATTAAGTGCATCCGCTAGAGCTTTTGTCATCGTAGATTTCCCTACTCCTACAGTTCCTGCAATTGTAATAACTGCATTAGATGGAATGCCATATTTCTCCCTTAAATTCATTTTAAAAACTCCTTCTATGCAATGTTGCATCTACTTTTTCTACTATTTTTTTTAAATCTTGTCCATTTTGCACAAAATCTATTTCATCACCATTAAATCGAAGAACCGTTACTTCCGGATGCTTTTCTTCAAAATCATCCATAAACATACGATAATCTGTTGTAAGCTGATCCAAATAATCTGGACTAATCTTTTTCTCAAATTCTCTTCCACGCATATCAATACGACTAACAAGTACATCTAAACTTGCATCTAAAAAGATAACTATGTTTGGAACTGGCATATCTTTCGTTAATATATGATAGATTGCTTCATACTTTTCATATTCTATTTTACTTAACGTTCGTTTAGCGAAAATTAGATTTTTAAAAATATGGTAATCTGCCACAACTGCTTTTTCTTTCAATATATACTTTTTATCAATATCACTTAGTTGTTTATATCGATTGCATAGAAAGAACATTTCTGTTTGGAAACTCCACTCTGCGATGTCATCATAAAACTTATCTAAAAAAGGATTTTCATCCACAATCTCTTTTAGCAATTCAAATTGATATGTGTCAGCAATCGCTTTTGCTAAGGTGGTCTTACCAACCCCAATAGGACCTTCTACCGTTATAAATGGAATTGACATAGCTTTAACCTCACTCTAATATTTCATGTCATAACCTCTATTTTATCATAGGGAGAAATCGAAAAATAGAGCGTTTTTGTCTTTCCAAGGAAAGACAAAAACACCCTATTTTTTCTTTACACGAAACATCTCGTTGAGTAAATACCAATTTTGAGGGAAATCAAAACCACTATGCCAATAAGATATGCCTAGTAGCTTTAATTCGTTTAATAGATTAAACTTCGCTTGAATCGACCGCGCATCCTCAAACCAGACCTCATGCTCTTTCCCATCTTTCCAATAGTGGAAAAAAGGTGCTTGCGCAACTGGATCATACTCTATAGCTGCATTACGATCTTTTGCTAACTGAATGGCTTGCTGTGGGCTTACAGCTTTAGCAAATGGGTTCCCCGGTTTATATGGAAGTGTCCAATCATAGCCATATAAATTTTGACCCATCATGACCTTACTAGGCTCAATTTCGGTTACAGCATATTCTAATACTTTTCGAACTGGACCAATTGGAGATACCGCCATAGGTGGACCTCCACTATAACCCCATTCATATGTCATAATGACAACAAAATCCACTACCTCACCAATAGCTTTGTAATCATGACCACCATACCACTTTCCATTTTGTTCAGCACTTGTCTTTGGTGCAAGACTAGCCGATATGGTAAAGCCTTTTGCATATGCTTTTAATTCCTTTAAGAAGTTCACATAATTTTCTCGATCAGCACTGTCTATATATTCAAAATCGGTATGAATATGTGTGGTTCCTCGCTTTTTTGCTTCTGCTACTGCTTGCTCAAATACTTTTTGTTTTACTTCCTGATTTGTAAAAATAGTGTGTGCTAGCGTATCGCTAAATGCTCCATTTTCTATGTTTGCTAGTACTATGACGGTTTCAACTTTATTTGCTTTTGCTACTTCTGGCAATTTACCCCAACTCATTGTAGTTAGCGTACCGTCTCTTTTCACTTCATAAGCAAAAGGCATCATGTAGGTTAATTGTGCTGCATTTGTTTCTACTTGTTTAATCACATTTTCCGAAGGGATTTCTGTATACCATTCTACATACAGATTTGATTCAATTAACGGTCGATCAGGGCTTGGTGTAGAGGGCAATACAAGTGCCTGCCCCAAAACTAGTACATCTGAATCTGGTATACCATTTATTGAAGCAAGAGTAGTGGCATTAGTCCCAAACTGTTTGGCTATACCATATAAACTATCTCCTTGTTTAACTACATAAATCAATTAATCACTCCTTCAAAAATAGAATATGCAACATGCAAATAAAACATGCTACACTAGGCAAAAGGGGTTGACTCCAATTGGATGAGTATTACATGAATTTAGCAATAGAAGAAGCAAAAAAAGCCGCAGCTATTGGAGAAGTGCCAATCGGTGCTATCATTGTTTATAAAGATGAGGTTATAGCAAAGGCCTTCAATCTAAGAGAAACGACACAAAATGCGACAACACATGCCGAACTACTAGCCATTCAAGAGGCATGTGCGAAAATTGGTAGCTGGCGATTAGAAGAAACGACTCTCTATGTAACACTGGAGCCTTGTCCAATGTGTGCGGGAGCTATTTTACAATCTCGAATTCCTCGCGTTGTGTACGGTGCAAGAGACGCAAAAGCTGGTTGTGTAGATTCGTTATATCATTTACTAAATGACAGTAGATTTAATCATATATGCGAAGTTACAGAAGGAGTTTTATCCGAAACATGCGGAAGTTTGCTTACACATTTTTTTAGAGACCTTCGTGCACAAAAAAAGAACCAGAAACGCCAATAAGTAGCGTTTCTGGTATGTGTCATAAGATATTGTTCACTCAAATATTGCCTTTGGATTGGATGTACGTTCTTTGCCTAATATTATTATTTTATAACTGTTTTTCCACCCATATATGGAACTAAAACTTCTGGGACAACTACAGTTCCATCAGCTTGTTGATAGTTCTCTAAAATAGCAGCAACTGTACGTCCAAGTGCAAGTCCACTTCCATTTAATGTGTGTACATATTCTGGTTTTGCACCATGTTCTCTTCTAAATCGGATACCCGCACGACGAGCTTGGAAATCTTCAAAGTTACTACAAGAAGAAATTTCTTTGTACTCCCCGTAACTTGGTAACCAAACTTCTAAATCATATTTTTTCGCTGCAGTAAATCCTAAATCTGCTGTACACATACGAAGCACACGATATGGTAGTCCTAATAGTTGTAGTACTTTTTCAGCATGACCAGTTAAAAGCTCTAACTGTTCATATGAATCTTCAGGTTTTACAAAACGAACTAGCTCTACTTTGTTAAATTGGTGCTGACGAATAAGCCCACGTGTATCACGACCTGCAGATCCTGCTTCTGAACGGAAACAAGCACTAAAAGCAGTAAATGCTTGTGGTAACGCTGCTCCATCTAAAATTTCATCACGGTAAAAATTCGTTACCGGAACTTCTGCTGTTGGAATTAAGAAATAATCCTCTTCGTTTACTAAAAATGCATCCTCTTCAAATTTCGGAAGCTGACCAGTACCAGTCAAGCTATTACGGTTTGCTAAATAAGGGGGTAGCATTTCTTCATATCCGTGCTCTTCAGAATGTAAATCCATCATGAAATTTATTAATGCACGCTCAAGTCTTGCTCCTAAACCAAGATAAAAAGCGAAACGACTTCCTGTAACTTTTGCAGCGCGTTCAAAATCTACTATTTTTAAATCCGTCGCAATATCCCAATGTGCTTTCGTTTCAAAATCGAATGAGGGAACTTCTCCCCACGTACGAATTTCCAAATTATCGTCTTCAGAATCACCAATAGGAACACTATCATGAGGGATATTTGGAATACGCATCATCATATGTTCAAATTTTTCTTCCACTTCACGTAACTCATCGTCCAATCCTTTAATTTCATCGCCTACTTCACGCATACGAACAATTAGATCATCCGCATTTTCCTTATTGCGTTTCATCTCAGAAATTTTTTGAGAAAACTCATTTCTCTCTGCTTTTAAAACTTCTGTTTTTGCAATTAATTCTCTACGCTTCTGATCCAAAGGTTGGAATTGATCAAATTCTGAAATGTCCTCACCACGCTTGGCAAGTTTTACTTTTACTTCTTCGTAATGATCTCGTACAAATTTTACATCTAACATGTGTAATTCCTCCTTTAAAATAACTAAAAAACGACAAAAAAGCCCCCATCCCATGAAAAGGGACGAGAGCATACCCGCGTTGCCACCCTGATTGACTTGACAATATGTCAAATCCACTTGTTAAATAACGGCTTTTCAACCGGCCACGACCTACTAAGCATTCAATCGTGCAACTCAAAGGACGGATTCACAAGTGTTTTTATCAGCTCACACCAACCGCTGACTCTCTAGAAAAGACGTGCTTGCTACTGCTTCCTATCATCGTTTTTAGATCATGAAATTACTCATACTTTACTATACGTTTGCTTCTTTGGCAAGTGTTTCCTTTACCATTTCTATAAAATACGCAGTAATTCTATGATCATCTGTTAACTCTGGATGAAAGGAACATCCTAGAATATGTCCTTGTCTCGCCATTACAATACGATTTTCATACTTGGCAAGTATTTCAACATCTACTCCAACCTCTACAATATGAGGTGCTCGTATGAAAACCGCTGGAAAATCAGTCGCGACATCTTTAATTTCAATCGGCGTTTCAAAGCTATCCACTTGTCTTCCAAAAGAATTTCTTTCAACCGTTGCATTCAGTACACCAAGATGTGCAAAATCGTATCCAACCAGGTTTTTAGAAAGCAGTATAAGACCAGCACAAGTCCCAAACATCGGCTTTCCAGCTGTAGCAAATGCTTGAAGAGGCGAAAGCATATCATATCTATCGATTAATCGGCGCATGGCAGTACTTTCACCACCAGGAAGAATTAAACCGTCCACCCCAGATAAATCATTCGTGCTTTTTACGACAACTGCCTCTGCTCCACATGCTTCAATGGAACGCATATGCTCACTTACTGCTCCTTGAAGTGCAAGTACTCCTATTTTAACCATCTTACCACCCTCTATCTTGCATACGATCTTGTGCAGATAAACGAGAAATTTCAATTCCCTTCATTGGAATTCCTAAATCTTTCGAAATTTCTACAAGTAATTTATAGTCTTGGTAATGTGTTGTAGCTTCTACGATTGCTTTAGCAAATTTCTCTGGATTTTCAGATTTGAAGATACCTGATCCTACAAATACTCCATCTGCTCCAAGCTCCATCATTAAAGCAGCATCTGCTGGCGTTGCAACTCCACCTGCCGCGAAGTTTACAACTGGCAATTTACCATTATGTTTAATTTGTAATAACACATCATAAGGTGCTCCTAAAATTTTTGCTTCTGTCATTAGCTCATCTTCATTCATATGAACAATTTTGCGAACATGCGCATTCACTTTACGTAAGTGACGAACAGCTTCTACGATATTCCCTGTTCCAGGTTCTCCCTTAGTACGAAGCATCGAAGCTCCTTCTCCAATTCGACGAGCTGCTTCCCCTAAATCTTTACATCCACATACAAATGGTACTGTAAATTCACTTTTACGTAAGTGATATTCTTCATCTGCAGGTGTTAATACCTCAGATTCATCAATATAATCCACGCCCATTGCTTCTAAAATACGCGCTTCTGTAATATGTCCAATACGTGCTTTTGCCATTACTGGGATAGTTACTGCACCCATTACCTCTTCCATAATACGTGGGTCTGCCATACGAGCAACTCCGCCTGCTGCACGAATATCCGATGGAACACGTTCTAATGCCATTACAGCTACCGCACCAGCTGCTTCTGCTATTCTCGCTTGTTCTGCATTGATAACGTCCATAATAACGCCACCTTTTTGCATTTCAGCCATTCCTCGTTTTACTCGTTCTGTTCCAGTTAAATTAGTTGTCATCATTATTTCCCCCCATATCGTTATGAGTTTAGTATAATAGAAGATGACCATTTGAAAAGTGCCAGAAACAATTAAAATGAAATGGTCAGATTGGTGATATGAATGGACTTTCTTATGTTTCAGCTTGAAAAAAATTCTTTAATTCCTTTATATGAACAGCTTTATAGCGAAATTAAAGAAGCAATTATCAGGGGGAAAATAGCGGAAGGAGCTAAACTTCCTTCGAAAAGAAAATTAGCTGACTACTTAGCAGTTAGCCAAACAACAATTGAATTTGCATACAGCCAACTAGTGGCAGAAGGCTATATTTCTTCCGAAGCAAGACGCGGTTTTTTTGTTCAGAACTTAGAGGAACTCGCTTTAATTGAACAAGCAATACCGAATGTTATCCAAGAGGAGAAGTATGTTTCTACTTATTCTATCGATTTTTCTCCCGGAAAAATTGATACAGAGTCCTTTCCGTTTAAAATATGGAGAAAGTACGCCAAAGATATTGTTAATGAAATAAATAAAGATTTTCTTCAACTTGGACATCCACAAGGAGATTATATATTAAGGCATCAAATTTCCTCCTATTTATATCAGTCTAGAGGAGTAAAGTGCACACCTGAACAAATTATTCTTGGATCAGGAACAGAACAAATTATGCCATTAATTATTCGCTTGCTTGGAAAGGAAGCTATTTATGGATTCGAGAATCCCGGCTATCCGCTCACTCATCATTTATTTTTAGAGGACAAACAAAAATCGGTACCTATTCCCGTAGACGAAGATGGGGTAATCGTATCTCGGCTTGAACAAACAAGCGCGACTGCTATGTACGTAACACCATCTCATCAATTTCCAACTGGCGCAGTACTTTCAGCAACTCGTCGAAGCCAACTACTTGCCTGGGCTTATCAACAAGAAAATCGATACATCATTGAGGA
This sequence comes from Psychrobacillus sp. FSL H8-0483, assembly GCF_038637725.1. Lineage (NCBI taxonomy): Bacteria > Bacillati > Bacillota > Bacilli > Caryophanales > Bacillaceae > Psychrobacillus > Psychrobacillus sp. FSL H8-0483. The sequence goes on along the minus strand of NZ_CP152052.1, from coordinate 19,268 downwards.
TGATTATGATAGTGAATTTAGATACACGGGAAAACCTATTCCTTCTCTACAAGGAATCGATCAAAACGAGCGTGTAATCTACTTAAGTACATTCTCTAAATCTTTAATGCCTTCACTCCGAATAGCGTATGCTGTATTACCAAAATCACTTGTCACGCAATATAAACAGAAATACTCTTATTACTCTGCAACTGTTCCTCGAATGGATCAATATATTCTTGCAAATTTTATGGAGGATGGGTACTTTGCAAAGCATCTAAATAAAATGCGTAAAATTTATAAACGTAAATTAGAAATCATTACAAAAACTATTGCTGAGTATGCACCTACCGTCACTATCTCAGGGGAACAAGCAGGCATGCATATTGTATTAACAATTCTCTCTTCGAAAACAGAAGAAGAACTAGTGTCACTAGCAGAACAAGCAGGTATACGAATATACAGTCTTCGTGAATATATAACTGCAGAATTAGAACTAGATTTAGATCCAAAACTTGTATTAGGTTTCGGTGGAATAGAAATAGAACATCTTGCCACTTCAATACATCGATTCATGGAAGCATTAAAAATAAAAAAAAGCACTGAGAACTCGCTTTGAGTTTCAGTGCTTTTATCATTAAAATAGTCCACCTACAAAGTCTGTTGTACTATTCCATAAGTTACCGAAGAATGATCCAATGCCTTGGAACATTAAACTAATCCAACTAGCCCGCTCTACCGCTTCTGTCGTTACAACATCCACTTCTGCTGCTTCATCAGAAATATAACCATAATCTGTTCCTTCTGTTTTCTCTAAATGTACTTTTCCTACAACCGTATCTTTTTCTACGCCAGCTTCTAATTTTTCTGTATTGGCTGTAAAGACCGGCTTGTACAAATCTTTTTCACTGGATCTTACTACCATTGAAATTGGTTCTTTTACCGCAATTGCTACTGTGTCTTCTTTCCCTTTTTCAACGGCTAATGTTTCATGTTTAGGAATTTTGTATCCTGCTGGAACTAATTCTTCTTTTGAAAATTGTGCAAATCCATAGTCAAATAATGCTCTTGTAGCATCAAATCGAGCTTCATATGTACCTTCTCCATTTGCATTTGTAGCTTTCATAACAACGGAGATAACACGCATTCCATTTCTCTTTGCTGTCCCTGTAAAGGAATGACCAGCAAATTCTGTGGTACCTGTTTTTAATCCGTCTGCACCTTCGTATTCATAGACTAACCCTGGCAACATCCAATTCCAGTTACTCATCTTAATTGCATCAGAAGTACCTTCTCTAAATGTTTTCTTAGGTATTTTAGTTGTTTCTAATACTTCTGGATAATCCTTCATTAATAAGTAAGCAAGTTTTGCAACTGATTTTGCTGGCATAACGTTTTCGTCAGAAGCACCTGTATTTGCTGGATGCATTCCTTGTAAATCTGCATTATTCAAGCCTGTGGAATTGACAAACTTATACCCTTCTAATCCCATTTCTTCGGCTTTTTCATTCATTAGCTTCACAAAGTTTTCTTCCGTACCTGCGATTGTTTCGGCAATTGCAATTGTAGCTCCATTAGCGGAATAAATAGCCATTGCTTCATAAAGTTCACGAATTGAATAGCTACCATCTTCACGAAGTGGTACATTACTTAATCGACGATCTTGAGAAATTTTATATGTATAATCATTTACAGAGTACTGTTGATCCCACTTAATTTTCCCTGATTCAATCGCTTCAAAAAGTAAATACTCGGTCATCATTTTCGTCATGCTTGCAATACCTAAAGGTGCATCAGCATTTTTTTCATATAAAATTTTCCCCGAATCTGCATCGATTAATATTGCAGCATCGACGTATAAATTTAAGCTCTCCTCTGCTTTTGTAGCAGTTGGCATACCACATACAACTGAAACAAGAAACATCGGAAGTACTAGCCACTTAATCATTGATGTCATCCAAACTTTCTTCACTACAGTACCTCCACTATTCGTTTTATCACTGCCCATTTTATCATACTTTTTCACTTAGTTGGCACCTAGATTTAAAAAAGCACTCATTCGGCCTACATTAAGACGTTGAATGAGCGCAAAAGTTTCGATTTAAGTGCTACTTAAGATATAGAGTAGTTTGGAGCTTCTTTTGTTATTTGCACATCATGTGGATGGCTTTCACGTAATCCAGCACCAGTCATACGAATAAATTGTGCTTTTTCACGTAAATCTTGCAAATTACCAGTTCCACAGTACCCCATCCCTGCTCGAACACCACCAAGTAATTGATGAATTGTATCAGAAAGTGGGCCTTTATATGGTAAACGACCTTCAATACCTTCAGGAACTAATTTTTTCGCATCTTCTTGGAAGTAACGGTCTTTTGAACCTTTTTCCATTGCACCAATTGACCCCATTCCACGGTATACTTTAAAACGTCTACCTTGGAATATTTCTGTTTCTCCTGGACTTTCTGTTGTTCCTGCAAGTAAACTACCCAACATAACAACATGTCCACCTGCAGCAAGAGCTTTCACGATATCTCCAGAGTACTTTATTCCTCCATCTGCAATAATCGATTTGCCTGCTTTACGAGCTTCTGTTGCACAATCGTAAATAGCAGTAATTTGAGGAACGCCAACTCCTGCAACTATACGAGTTGTACAAATTGATCCTGGACCAATACCAACCTTGACCACATCGGCACCTGCTTCAAACAAAGCACGAGTTGCCTCACCTGTAGCAACGTTTCCAGCAATGATATCTAACTCTGGATATGCTTCCCGAATACTTCTTATAGTATCTATAACACCTTGAGAATGACCATGTGCTGTATCAATAACAATGACATCTACTTGTGCTTTTACAAGCTTTTCTACGCGCATCATTGTATCTTTTGTAACACCTACCGCGGCACCAACTAATAAACGACCATGATGATCCTTTGCAGCATTTGGAAATTCAATAACTTTTTCAATATCTTTAATTGTAATAAGTCCCTTTAACATTCCGTTTTCGTCAACGATAGGTAACTTCTCAATTTTATATTGTTGTAAAATTTTCTCTGCATCTTCTAATGTTGTTCCCACCGGTGCAGTTACTAATTGTTCTTTCGTCATCACTTCATCGATTTTTAGAGAGTAGTCTTGAATAAAGCGTAAATCACGGTTTGTAATAATGCCTACTAATTGTAAATCTTCTGCATTATTAACTATCGGAACGCCTGAAATTCTAAATTTCCCCATTAAATGCTCTGCATCATATACTTGATGAGTTGGTGTTAAAAAGAAGGGATCTGTAATAACTCCATTTTCAGATCGTTTAACTGTTAGTACTTGCTCTGCTTGTTCTTCAATGCTCATGTTTTTATGGATAATTCCTAATCCACCTTGACGTGCCATTGAAATAGCCATTTTGGCTTCTGTCACAGTATCCATACCCGCACTAATTACCGGTATATTTAAGTTAATTTTTGACGTTAATTGAACCGATAAGTTAATATCTTTTGGTAATACTTCTGATTGTGCTGGAACTAGTAAAACATCATCAAATGTTAAACCTTCTTTTTGAAATTTAGACTCCCACATTACTCTAATTCCTCCTCTAGATTTGAATATTATTACAAGGTTATCAGCGCATCTGCATAGTGTCAAGATTCCTAAAATAATATATTTATTCGGATTTTTCTATTAATTTTCTTTGCATGGTTATTCATTTAGTCTTATCCATCCAATATGGCTTTATTCATATACTAGCGAGATATTAGGTGTATTATTATAGGAACTTTTTTTAAGTTAGCCTGTATAACTGACAATAAAGTTATTTTTTTGGTATAACAGAAAACAAATAAATTTGAGATAAATTTCAGAGAAGCGACAATCAATACTATCGAATTCGAGACTAAATAGTGAGAAATGGAGACCAATTTATCAAGAATTGCAATCAAATAAATAACATTAAAAAAAGCTACTACTGATTTCTCGGTAGTGACTTTTTGTCGCTCGGCGACGTCCTACTCTTGCAGGGGGAAACCCCCAACTACCATAGGCTAAAGAGTTTAACTTCCGTGTTCGGGCTGCGAAAGCAGATGGACTGCAGATTTCTTCGTCAGCTGCAGTCTTTCGGCTCTCACGTAGGCTATACGTTCCGAGCCTCTCTTCTTTGCTTCCTCGAACTCTTTTCCCCTCTACTTTCTCGCACACTTTTCTATAACTAACATACATGATGCCTTCGGTCTTCTTTTTCGTACAAAAAAAGCCGCTACCGATTTCTCGGTAACGACTTCTTGGTGCCCAGCGACGTCCTACTCTTGCAGGGGGAAACCCCCAACTACCATCGGCGCTGAAGAGCTTAACTTCCGTGTTCGGTATGGGAACGGGTGTGACCTCTTCGCCATCATCACTAGACCTTGAGTTGTTCACTCAAAACTGGATAAAAGACATTGAATTCTTCAAATTCTATTTTGGTTAAGTCCTCGATCGATTAGTATTCGTCAGCTGCACGTGTCGCCACGCTTCCACCCCGAACCTATCTACCTCATCGTCTTTGAGGGATCTTACTTACTTGCGTAATGGGAAATCTCATCTTGAGGGGGGCTTCGTGCTTAGATGCTTTCAGCACTTATCCCGTCCACACATAGCTACCCAGCGATGCTCTTGGCAGAACAACTGGTACACCAGCGGTGTGTCCATCCCGGTCCTCTCGTACTAAGGACAGCTCCTCTCAAATTTCCTACGCCCACGACGGATAGGGACCGAACTGTCTCACGACGTTCTGAACCCAGCTCGCGTACCGCTTTAATGGGCGAACAGCCCAACCCTTGGGACCGACTACAGCCCCAGGATGCGATGAGCCGACATCGAGGTGCCAAACCTCCCCGTCGATGTGGACTCTTGGGGGAGATAAGCCTGTTATCCCCGGGGTAGCTTTTATCCGTTGAGCGATGGCCCTTCCATGCGGAACCACCGGATCACTAAGCCCGTCTTTCGACCCTGCTCGACTTGTAGGTCTCGCAGTCAAGCTCCCTTCTGCCTTTACACTCTTCGAATGATTTCCAACCATTCTGAGGGAACCTTTGGGCGCCTCCGTTACACTTTAGGAGGCGACCGCCCCAGTCAAACTACCCGCCTGACACTGTCTCCTACCCGGGTTACGGGTATGGGTTAGAATTTCAATACAACCAGGGCAGTATCCCACCGACGCCTCCTCCGAAGCTGGCGCTCCGGGCTCTAAGGCTCCTGCCTATCCTGTACAAGTTGCACCAAAATTCAATATCAAGCTATAGTAAAGCTCCACGGGGTCTTTCCGTCCTGTCGCGGGTAACCTGCATCTTCACAGGTACTATAATTTCACCGAGTCTCTCGTTGAGACAGTGCCCAGATCGTTACGCCTTTCGTGCGGGTCGGAACTTACCCGACAAGGAATTTCGCTACCTTAGGACCGTTATAGTTACGGCCGCCGTTTACTGGGGCTTCAATTCGCACCTTCGCTTGCGCTAAGCACTCCTCTTAACCTTCCAGCACCGGGCAGGCGTCAGCCCCTATACTTCACCTTACGGTTTTGCAGAGACCTGTGTTTTTGCTAAACAGTCGCCTGGGCCTATTCACTGCGGCTCTTCTAGGCTATTCACCCAAAAGAGCACCCCTTCTCCCGAAGTTACGGGGTCATTTTGCCGAGTTCCTTAACGAGAGTTCTCTCGCTCACCTTAGGATTCTCTCCTCGACTACCTGTGTCGGTTTGCGGTACGGGCACCTATCACCTCGCTAGAGGCTTTTCTTGGCAGTGTGAAATCAGGAACTTCGGACTAAGTCCTCGCCATCACAGCTCAATGTTATAGAATGCGGATTTTCCTACATTCACACCTTACTGCTTGGACGTGCATAACCAACAGCACGCTTACCCTATCCTTCTGCGTCCCCCCATTACTCAAACGGTGGTTTGGTGGTACAGGAATATCAACCTGTTGTCCATCGTCTACGCCTATCGGCCTCGACTTAGGTCCCGACTAACCCTGAGCGGACGAGCCTTCCTCAGGAAACCTTAGTCATACGGTGGACGGGATTCTCACCCGTCTTTCGCTACTCATACCGGCATTCTCACTTCTAAGCGCTCCACCAGTCCTTCCGGTCTGACTTCAACGCCCTTAGAACGCTCTCCTACCACTGATACCAAAGGTATCAATCCACAGCTTCGGTGATTTGTTTAGCCCCGATACATTTTCGGCGCAGCGTCACTCGACCAGTGAGCTATTACGCACTCTTTAAATGATGGCTGCTTCTAAGCCAACATCCTGGTTGTCTAAGCAACGCCACATCCTTTTCCACTTAACAAATACTTTGGGACCTTAGCTGGTGGTCTGGGCTGTTTCCCTCTTGACTACGGATCTTATCACTCGCAGTCTGACTCCCAAACATAAATCATTGGCATTCGGAGTTTGTCTGAATTCGGTAACCCGGGATGGGCCCCTAGTCCAAACAGTGCTCTACCTCCAAGATTCTTAACGTTTGAGGCTAGCCCTAAAGCTATTTCGGAGAGAACCAGCTATCTCCAGGTTCGATTGGAATTTCTCCGCTACCCACACCTCATCCCCGCACTTTTCAACGTGCGTGGGTTCGGACCTCCAGTAAGTGTTACCTTACCTTCATCCTGGACATGGGTAGATCACCTGGTTTCGGGTCTACGACCACATACTCATTCGCCCTATTCAGACTCGCTTTCGCTGCGGCTCCGTCTTCTCAACTTAACCTTGCATGTAATCGTAACTCGCCGGTTCATTCTACAAAAGGCACGCTATCACCCATTAACGGGCTCTAACTACTTGTAGGCACACGGTTTCAGGATCTATTTCACTCCCCTTCCGGGGTGCTTTTCACCTTTCCCTCACGGTACTGGTTCACTATCGGTCACTAGGTAGTATTTAGCCTTGGGAGATGGTCCTCCCAGATTCCGACGGAATTTCACGTGTTCCGCCGTACTCAGGATACACTCAAGAGAGAATGAACTTTTGACTACGGGGCTTTTACCCTATCCTGCGGACCTTTCCAGATCGCTTCGTCTAGCTCATTCCTTTGTAACTCTATGTAGAGTGTCCTACAACCCCAAGAGGCAAGCCTCTTGGTTTGGGCTATTCCCGTTTCGCTCGCCGCTACTCAGGGAATCGATTTTTCTTTCTCTTCCTCCAGGTACTTAGATGTTTCAGTTCCCTGGGTGTGCCACAGATACGCTATGTATTCACGTAAATGTACTGCTCCATTACGAACAGTGGGTTTCCCCATTCGGAAATCTCCGGATCAAAGCTCACTTACAGCTCCCCGAAGCATATCGGTGTTAGTGCCGTCCTTCTTCGGCTCCTAGTGCCAAGGCATTCACCGTGCGCCCTTATTAACTTAACCTAATATGGCTTCCAATTACTTGGAGTCCATTCAAAATTAGTAGTTAAAAGTACTACACAATCTATAATCACCGAAGTGATTACAAATTGAATTTCTTGAATTTGTTTCTTTCAATGTCGTTTTATCCAGTTTTCAAAGAACAAGTTTTCAAATGCTCATAAAAATGAACATTCAAAACTGAACTGCAAAACGTTAAGATACAGATAAAAATCTGTATTCCGTAATATATCCTTAGAAAGGAGGTGATCCAGCCGCACCTTCCGATACGGCTACCTTGTTACGACTTCACCCCAATCATCTGTCCCACCTTCGGCGGCTGGCTCCCGTAAGGGTTACCCCACCGACTTCGGGTGTTACAAACTCTCGTGGTGTGACGGGCGGTGTGTACAAGGCCCGGGAACGTATTCACCGTGGCATGCTGATCCACGATTACTAGCGATTCCGGCTTCATGTAGGCGAGTTGCAGCCTACAATCCGAACTGAGAACGGTTTTATGGGATTAGCTCACCCTCGCGGGGTTGCGACCCTCTGTACCGTCCATTGTAGCACGTGTGTAGCCCAGGTCATAAGGGGCATGATGATTTGACGTCATCCCCACCTTCCTCCGGTTTATCACCGGCAGTCACCTTAGAGTGCCCAACTGAATGCTGGCAACTAAGATCAAGGGTTGCGCTCGTTGCGGGACTTAACCCAACATCTCACGACACGAGCTGACGACAACCATGCACCACCTGTCACCGCTGTCCCCGAAGGGAAAGATCTATCTCTAGAACGGTCAGCGGGATGTCAAGACCTGGTAAGGTTCTTCGCGTTGCTTCGAATTAAACCACATGCTCCACCGCTTGTGCGGGCCCCCGTCAATTCCTTTGAGTTTCAGTCTTGCGACCGTACTCCCCAGGCGGAGTGCTTAATGCGTTAGCTGCAGCACTAAGGGGCGGAAACCCCCTAACACTTAGCACTCATCGTTTACGGCGTGGACTACCAGGGTATCTAATCCTGTTTGCTCCCCACGCTTTCGCGCCTCAGCGTCAGTTACAGACCAGAAAGCCGCCTTCGCCACTGGTGTTCCTCCAAATCTCTACGCATTTCACCGCTACACTTGGAATTCCGCTTTCCTCTTCTGTACTCAAGTCCCCCAGTTTCCAATGACCTTCCACGGTTGAGCCGTGGGATTTCACATCAGACTTAAAGGACCGCCTGCGCGCGCTTTACGCCCAATAATTCCGGACAACGCTTGCCACCTACGTATTACCGCGGCTGCTGGCACGTAGTTAGCCGTGGCTTTCTAATAAGGTACCGTCAAGGTACGAGCAGTTACTCTCGTACTTGTTCTTCCCTTACAACAGAGTTTTACGATCCGAAAACCTTCTTCACTCACGCGGCATTGCTCCATCAGACTTTCGTCCATTGTGGAAGATTCCCTACTGCTGCCTCCCGTAGGAGTCTGGGCCGTGTCTCAGTCCCAGTGTGGCCGATCACCCTCTCAGGTCGGCTACGCATCGTCGCCTTGGTAGGCCGTTACCCTACCAACTAGCTAATGCGCCGCGGGCCCATCCTGTAGTGACAGCCGAAACCGTCTTTTAACATTTCCACATGTGAGGAAATGGATTATTTGGTATTAGCCCCGGTTTCCCGGAGTTATCCCAATCTACAGGGCAGGTTGCCCACGTGTTACTCACCCGTCCGCCGCTAAATCAGAAGAAGCAAGCTTCTTCGTCATTCGCTCGACTTGCATGTATTAGGCATGCCGCCAGCGTTCGTCCTGAGCCAGGATCAAACTCTCCATAATAGAGAACTTAAAAAGCTCATTTGTTTTGCTGGCATCATCATTAAATGATGTCAAAAATTGTTGCTATCAAACTAACAGAAGTTAGTCTTTCAAGCTATATGTCTTAACGTTTTGCATGTTCAGTTTTCAATGTTCATGGTGTGTTTATTGCGTCTTGTTTTGACGACTTCTCTATAATATCAAGGATTTACGTCTATGTCAACACTTACTTTATTCAAATAAACTATAGAACTCTTCCCTTTTTATAGAACTAAGGAAAGAGTTGCTTTAACTTTAATTTATTACACACTCTATATGCATAGATCGATTAGTAGCCAAATCAAAGATTTGTCCTGTTTCGGTTAATCTAATCATTGGTCTCATGGGAGAGTCTCTATGTAAGAATACAATTTCTCCTATTTCTCCATTCGATAAACGAACGCGCGTAGAAATAGGTAAAGCACCTACTAAAGAGATTAATGCATTTACAACCTCGATACTATATTTACCGAATTCTTCTTCTTTAATCATTTCTAATACTTTAAAAGAAGAACTTCTTGAACGATAGATTCGCTCAGATGTCATGGCATGATATACATCTGCTATTGCGATGATTTGAGATTCTATCGAAATGTTTTCCATTCGCTCACCTTTAGGATAGCCACTTCCATTCAATCGCTCATGGTGTTGAAAAATTGCTAATTTCATTTCAGGTTTCAACAATGGACTATCTTTAATCATTTGAAAACTATAAATGGTATGTTTCTTAATCTCTGAGAAATCAGTTTCTGTTAAATAAGATTTTTTTTCTCTAATTTTTCTATCTACCTTTGCCATTCCTACATCTGCCATCAATCCAGCTGTTGCTAATTGATTTATTTGTCCAGGAGGAAAACGTAATTTTTTAGCTATAGCACCCGAAAAAATTCCAACTGCGATTGCATGGTGAGCAATATACCTATCAGGAGAGGAAAACTCATTTAAAAGAGAAAATATTTGTTTGTCTTCCATTGCTTTATCTACTAAAGGCATAATAATAGTACGTAATCTTGCTACATCTACCTTTATTCCTGCTTCCCACGAATTAAACTCTTTATAATAGTTATTAACAGCATCATTATATAATTTACCAAAGCTTGTTTTAATTTCTGGTAGGCTCACTTTTTTCTCAATTGTTACTTTTTCTTCATTTAGCTTATTTATTTCTTCTTCTGTTCTATTAAATACATTATCTAATGCTATAGGTACTTTACTAATATTAAAAGCACGTAATACTTGGATATGCTCTCTAGTTATTTTTGTATCTTTTCGTATAATAGGGGTTTTCGTATTAACTAGTATATCTTGTGCAATTACACTTCCTAATCTTAACTCTTCTAAATTTTCTAAAGTATATTCCATTTTGCACCCTACTTTTTCTGATAAATTTACTTAATTATACTAAATATTCATTATTTATGTATATTTAAAAAAACACCTTTAAACAAATTTGTTTAAAGGTGTTTTTTTTACTCATTTACTTCTTCTGTCGGTGATACTTCATCAGTAGAACTTTCTTCTACTATTTCAATATCTTCCTCTTCGTCATCTTCTTTTTCTACTTTTGCAACAGTAGCAATCAACTCATCGTCAGCTAATCTCATTAAACGGACACCTTGAGTACTTCTACCAGTAATAGAAATATCTTTTACATCCATTCGAATTAGCATGCCATTTATTGTGATTAGCATTAGATCTTCCGTGCCATCAACTGCTTTGACAGCAGATAAAGGCCCATTTTTCTCGGTAATCTGACACGTTTTTACTCCCATACCTCCACGGCTTTGTAAACGATATTCTGACTCTGGAGTACGTTTACCATAACCATTCTCGGTAACAACTAAGATTTCTTGATCAGATTCGATAATTTCCATACCGACTACGTAATCATCGTCTTTTAAGCGAACACCTCTTACTCCACCCGCTGTTCTACCCATTGAACGAATATCCGTTTCTTCAAATCGTACTAATTTACCTTGGCGTGTACCAATAATAATTTGTTTCTTTCCGTCAGTTAAACGAACAGCGATTAACTCATCTTCTTCACGTAACGAAATAGCAATTAAACCATTTGCTCGGATATGTGCAAAGCCCGATACTGGAGTACGTTTTGTAATACCATACTTCGTTGTAAAGATAAAATAACTATCTTCTTCAAAGGATGACATCGGAATCATTGCCGTAACTTGTTCATCTTTCTCAACAGCTAACAAGTTAATAAGCGGTAGTCCTTTTGCTGTGCGACCATATTCAGGAATTTCGAATCCTCTTGCACGATATACCTTCCCTTTATTCGTAAAGAATAAAATAGTATCGTGTGTAGATGTATACAATAGATGCTCTACAAAGTCATCTTCGTTTGTTCCCATCCCTTGTACTCCACGACCACCTCTTTTTTGACTCTTATACGTATTAGCAGGTAATCGCTTGATATAGCCTTTGTTTGTTAAAGTAAGTACAGAATTTTCCACAGGAATTAAATCTTCATCCTCTAAAACTTCTGCTCCTCCTGCAACAATTTCTGTTCGGCGTTTGTCTGAGAATCGATCTTTAATTTCAGTAATCTCTTCTCGTATAATTTCAATTACTCTATACTCATTCGCTAAGATAAATTTAAGGTCACTTATTAATTTGAGTAATGTATTGTATTCATCTTCAATTTTATCGCGTTCTAAACCAGTCAAACGTTGCAGGCGCATATCTAAAATCGCTTGTGCTTGACGTTCTGATAAATTAAATTTCTCCATCAGACCATTTTTCGCTTCTTCTCCTGTTTGAGAACTACGAATTAATGTAATGATTTCATCAATATGATCAAGAGCAATTCGTAAACCTTCTAAAATGTGTGCACGATCTTCTGCTTTATTCAGTTCGAATTGTGTACGACGACGAATAACCACTTTTTGATGTTCTAAGTAATGGTAAAGCATTTCTTTTATGTTCAACACTTTTGGTTGATTGTCTACAAGCGCGAGCATATTTACTCCGAAGCTTGATTGTAAAGCGGTTTGTTTATATAAATTATTTAATAAAACATTTGAATTTGCATCTTTACGAACTTCAATGACAATCCGCATTCCGTTACGGTCAGATTCATCTGCAAGATGCGTAATCCCATCAATTTTCTTATCGCGAACTAATTCAGCAATCTTTTCAATTAGTCGAGCTTTGTTAACTTGGTAAGGTAATTCCTTAACAATAATAACTTCTTTCCCACTCGCTTTTTGTTCGATTTCTACTTTTGCCCGGATTAACACAGAGCCTCTACCAGTTTCGTATGCACGACGAATGCCGCTTCTACCTAAAATAATCCCACCTGTAGGAAAATCTGGACCTGGAATAATAGTCATTAATTCTTCGATGGAGATTGCTGGATTTTCAGACAGGGCCAATACACCATCAACTACTTCTCCTAAATTGTGAGAAGGAATATTTGTTGCCATACCAACAGCAATTCCAGAAGCTCCGTTTACAAGTAAATTGGGATATCTACTCGGTAAAACAACAGGTTCTTTTTCTTGTCCGTCGTAATTATCTTTATAATCAATTGTATTTTTGTTTATATCACGTAATAATTCCATTGCAATTTTAGACATACGCGATTCCGTATAACGCATTGCGGCTGCTGCATCACCATCTACGGATCCAAAGTTTCCGTGTCCATCCACTAACATGTAGCGATAACTCCAATGCTGCGCCATGCGCACCATTGCTTCATAAATAGAGGAGTCACCATGTGGATGGTATTTCCCCATTACATCTCCTACAATACGAGCTGATTTTTTATGGGGCTTATCTGGTGTATTTCCTAACTCTTGCATTCCATATAAAATTCGACGATGTACAGGCTTTAGCCCGTCACGAACGTCTGGTAATGCACGGGATACAATTACGCTCATTGCATAGTCCAGAAATGATGTTTTCATTTCTGTACTAATATTGATCCCCTTGACACCTTTATTCGGTATTTCTGACATCCTAAAGACCTCCAGTCAACACACATTCTTATATATCTAAATTTTTCACATACACAGCATTTTCTTCGATAAATAGACGGCGAGGTTCTACCTCTTCTCCCATTAGTTGTTCAAAGATTGCGTCAGCCTCCATGGCATTATCTAAGTTTATTTGGAGTAATGTGCGTACTTCTGGATCCATCGTTGTTTCCCAAAGTTGATCCGCATCCATTTCTCCTAGTCCTTTATATCGCTGAATATTTGGTTTTGAAGTTTTTGGTAAACGTTCTAAAATCTCTTTTAATTGTTCATCATTATAGCAATATTCAACATGCTTCCCTTGTTTCACTTGAAATAAAGGAGGTTGCGCTGCGTATACATACCCCGCTTCAATTAACGGACGCATGAAGCGGAAGAAAAATGTAAGTAATAAAGTACGAATATGTGCACCATCGACATCGGCATCGGTCATAATAATAATTTTATGGTATCTCGCTTTTTCTAACGTAAATTCTTCCCCTATACCAGTTCCAAGTGCAGTAATCATTGCACGAATTTCAGCATTTCCTAATATACGATCTAAACGCGCCTTTTCTACGTTCAAAATTTTACCTCGTAATGGCAAAATCGCTTGGAAATGACGGTCACGACCAGATTTAGCAGAACCACCTGCTGAGTCACCCTCTACAATATACAATTCACTTTCTGCAGGAACTCGAGAAGAACAATCAGCAAGTTTTCCTGGAAGACTTGAAACCTCTAACGCCGATTTTCTACGTGTAAATTCACGGGCTTTTTTCGCAGCAACACGAGCTCTTGCAGCCATTAGTCCTTTTTCCACGACTTTTCGAGCAACCTGAGGATTTTCTAATAAGAAACGATCAAATCCTTCTGAAAATAAACTATTCGTAATAGTACTTACTTCTGAGTTACCTAATTTTGTCTTAGTTTGACCTTCAAATTGAGGATCTGGATGTTTAACAGAAACAATTGCTGTCAAACCTTCTCGTACATCATCCCCAGATAAATTTGTATCGGCATCTTTTAACAAACCATTTTTTCTAGCGTAATCATTTATTACACGAGTAAGTGCCATTTTGAAGCCGGATTCATGCGTCCCACCTTCATACGTATTAATATTATTTGCAAAAGATAAAATGTTAGAAGAATATCCACCGTTATATTGCATAGCAATTTCTACTGAGATACCATCTTTTTCTCCCTCTACGAATATTGCTTCTTCCGTAATAGGTTCTTTTGATTTATTTAAATCCTCTACGTATGATTTTATTCCGCCTTCATACACATATTTAGTGGATTTTTCTTGCCCTTCTCTTTCATCGGCAATTGTAATAGATAAACCACGATTTAAATAAGCCAGTTCTCGTACACGATGTGCTAATATATCAAACTCATACACAGTTGTTTCTGTGAAGATTTCCGCATCTGCTTTAAATCTTGTTGTAGTACCTGTTTCCCCTGCTTCCCCAATTACTTCTAAAGGAGCAATAACAGCACCACGTTCAAATTTAATACAATGAATTTTTCCATCGCGTTTAACATATACTTCTGTATACTCAGAAAGAGCATTTACAACCGAAGCACCTACACCATGAAGTCCACCAGATACTTTATAACCACCGCCGCCAAATTTACCACCGGCATGCAATACAGTCATAATAACTTCTACAGCTGGTTTGCCCAATTTTTCTTGTGTATCTACTGGGATACCTCGCCCATTATCTTCTACTCGTATCCAGTTGTCTTTTTCAATTGTGACAACGATATGATCACAATAACCAGCAAGGGATTCGTCAATACTATTATCTACGATTTCCCATACTAGATGGTGAAGTCCTTTTGAACTAGTCGTACCAATATACATCCCTGGACGTTTTCTTACTGCTTCTAATCCTTCAAGTACTTGTATCTGATCGGCATCATAAGATGGTTTTAGCTCTTTTTCTTCCATTGCCAACTTGCTCACCTACTCTTTCATTACGTCAATAATGTTTAATCCTGTTTATATTTAATTTATAACCGCACCTTGTTCCACATGAAACATTTTTGCATGTTGAATGGTTTCATGGGCAATTCCCTCTACACTTGTTGTTGTAACGAAGGTTTGAACGTCCCCTTGAATTGTGTTTAATAAATGGGACTGTCGATAATCATCTAGTTCAGATAAAACATCATCCAGCAATAAAACAGGAGCTTCACCCACCTCCTGTTTTATCAGTTCAATTTCAGCCAGTTTCAAGGATAAAGCAGTTGTCCGCTGTTGACCTTGAGAACCATATGTTTGTACATCGTAGTCATTAACAAAAAACTGTAAATCATCACGATGAGGACCCGTTAAAGTTACTCCTCGCTCTAATTCTCTTTTTTGACTATCAAACAACTTTTTTTCTAAATGAGCTTTCATTTCACTATCAGACCAATTCGCTTTAATACCCGTTGTAGAATCATACGATACAGTCAATTTTTCTAATCCTCTAGAAATACCAAAATGAATAGGTTCAGCCCATTTTTGCAATAATTCCATGAACTGAAATCTTTTTTTTATAACCTTCACTGCTGCGTCTATATATTGTTCAGTATATACTTCAAACATGACATCTTTTAAATTGCTTTTCCCTTGATGTTGTTTTAATATATGATTTCGTTGTTTTAATACTTTTTGAAATTGAAGTAAATCATGTAAATAAACAGGGGAAATTTGACCGATTTCCATATCTAGAAATCGTCTTCTTACTTGTGGACTTCCTTTTACTAAATACAAATCCTCTGGAGCAAACATCACGACATTTAATTGGCCGATATAATTACTTAGCCTCGTTTGTTCTAAATGGTTAACTTTTGCTTTTTTTCCTTTTTTTGATAAAATTAATTCTAATGGTAAACGACCATATTTTTTTTGGATATTACCTTTTATTTTACCATAGTCTGCTTCCCAACGTATTAATTCTTTATCATTCGAAGTTCTGTGGGATTTTGCCATAGATAATACATATAGGGATTCCATTAAGTTTGTTTTACCTTGTGCATTTTCACCTATCAACACGTTAATTTTAGAGGAAAAGTCCAACTCAATTGAATCATAATTACGGAAATTTTTTAATTCAAGTCGTTCAATATACATATTATTCCCCGTTCTCTGGTCCAACCAATTGAAATCTTCCTACTCCTGGAATATTTACAACATCTTTATTACGAAGTTTTCTACCTCTTCTTTGATCTACTTCTCCATTTACATAGACAGTATGTTCGCTTAAAAACCACTTGGCCATTCCACCTGAATCTATTGCGTCCGTCATTTTTAATAATTGACCGAGCGTGATATATTCTGTGTCAAATCGAATCTCTTCCAACAGCAATTCAACCTCTTCTCATTTTCATTATCCCTTTATTTTACTCTAATTAACCAAATAAGTAAAAAAAGATAGCCACATTAGTGACTATCCACATTCTAAAAATTATAAAACTATAAATTAATATGTTCTAACCGGAAGTATTAGTTGCAAGATAGAGTCATCATGAACAGACTTCAATACAAATGGTCTCATAGCTCCTGTAAATAAGATTTTCACATCTTGACCATCAATTGCTTTTAAAGCGTCCATCATATATTTTGCGCTAAAAGAAATTTTCAATTCTTCTCCATCAATTGATTCCGCTTGAATTTGTTCTTCTACGTTCCCGATTTCAGGCGAATTAGAAGATACTTCAACAAAACCTTGCCCAATTGTTGAAAAACGAACAACATTGTTTCTTTCTTCTCTGGCAAGTAACGAAGCTCGATCAATTGCTTGTAATAACGATTTTCCATTTACTAAAATAATCGTTTTATATTCACTTGGAATTAGTCTAGAGGTATCAGGGTAATTTCCTTCTAATAATCTGGAATAAAATAATACCTCACCTGTTTTAAATAAAATTTGTTGTTGAGTCATTACAATTGCAACCTCAGATGAAGTTTCTTCTAGTATTTTATTCAATTCATTTAAGCTTTTTCCTGGAATTACTACACTATATGCTTCTTCAGGTAGATCTTTAATTGCTGTTTTTCTTTTAGCTAGACGATGACTATCTGTTGCTACACAGTGAAGTTCTCCGTCTTTTACTTGCCAATTTACACCCGTAAGTACTGGACGACTTTCAGAAGTAGAAACAGCAAATACAGTTTCTTTAATAATTGATTTTAATAAATCAGAAGGCATGAAAAATTGATGTTCTTCCTCAATTTGAGGAAGTAATGGATATTCTGTTGCATCTAAACCAATCAAACTAAATTCAGATTTACCTGATCTAATATGTGTTTGAAACTGATTTGTTACCTCAATTTCCACTTCATTTGTAGGTAGTTTTCGTACAATTTCATTAAATACTCTAGCTTGTAAAACAATAGAACCTTTTTCTGAAATTCGAATAATTTGTTCTCCATTTTTTTCTACAGGTATAAACGTCTGAATCGTGATGTCCGAATCACTACCAGTAATATATAATCCTTCACTTGTAACTTCTAATTTGAGTCCAGTTAATATTGGAACAGTTGTTTTTGAACTTACTGCTTTCATAACATCATTTAATCCCTCAAGTAAACTATCTCTCATTACTTCAAATTTCATTTTGGTACCTCACTTATATAGTTATTATTATTTAAAAGATTAATAGAAATAGTAATAGGGGTTGTGGATATGTTGATAAGTCTATTTTATCTTACGTACGCTAAACTATTCACATGTGTATAAGTTGTTCTTAAGTAAGTTAGTAAAATCTACACTTATCCACAAACCAAATTATCTTCCTAGGATAGATTTTATCTGTTTAATATCATCTTGCAAATTTAAATCTACTTTTACCATTGTTGAAATTTTCTCATGTGCATGGATAACAGTTGTATGATCACGTCCTCCGAATTCATCTCCAATTTTCGGTAAGGAGAAGTCCGTTAATTCACGAGATAGATACATCGCGACTTGACGAGGAAATGCAATCGATTTTGTACGTTTTTTTGCAGTGAAATCTTCTAACTTTATATGAAAATGTTCTCCCACTACTTTTTGAATATCTAATATAGTAATAATTCTTGGTCGAGCATTCGGCATAATATCTTTTAGTGCTTCTGCAGCTAGATCAGAGTTAATATCTTTATTTACAAGAGAAGAATAAGCGACAACGCGTATTAATGCGCCTTCTAATTCACGAATGTTCGTGTCTATTTGATTTGCTATATAGACCATTACTTCATTAGGGATATCTAAGCCGTCAGCTCGTGCTTTTTTGCGTAAGATAGCAATTCTTGTTTCTAAATCTGGTGGAGCAATATCAGTTATTAAACCCCATTCAAATCGTGAACGGAGACGATCTTCTAATGTTGGAATTTCTTTTGGTGGGCGATCACTTGAAATAACAATTTGCTTTGATTCTTCATGAAGTGCATTAAATGTATGAAAAAATTCTTCTTGAGTTTGTTCTTTTCCAGCTAAAAATTGAATATCATCTATTAGTAATACATCTACATTTCGATACTTATTGCGAAAATCTACTGTTTTATTATCACGAATGGAATTAATAAATTCATTTGTAAATTTTTCAGAAGATAAATAAACCACTTTAGCATTTGGATTGTGTTCTTGAACATAATGACCAATCGCATGCATTAAGTGGGTTTTTCCTAGTCCTACTCCTCCGTATATAAATAGAGGATTATATGCTTTTGCAGGTGCTTCTGCTACAGCTAATGATGCTGCATGAGCAAATCGATTTCCAGAGCCAATAACAAATGTATCAAATGTATATTTGGAGTTTAGCATTCCAGGTGAAAAATCAGGTTGATCTCCTTGATTTACTGGAACTTTTGGTTTAGGTATATCAAAGTCATCTAAATCTTGATTTTTAGGTACAACAAAAGAAATAAGTAGTTCATTGCCCGTAAGTTCTGTTAAAATACCGGCAATTAAATGAATATAGTGATTTTCAAGCCAATCCCTTGCGAAGGAATTAGGCGCAGCTATTGTAACTGTCTCTCCTCTATATGAAAGTAGCTTCGTCGACTTCAACCAAGTTTCAAAACTAGGTTTTGATGTTTTCTTTTCTACTTCAGAGAGAACTTTAGCCCAAAGTTCTTCTAAATGTTCCAA